>JAWOIA010000192.1:0-16567 GCA_046484885.1 Desulfosarcina sp.
GCTTCTTCAGCCCGGTCCACGGCTGTGTAAGCCGCAGCGTTGATCACCACATCAGGCTGCTCGGCGGCGACCAGCGCATCGACTGCCTCGCCGTGGGTGATGTCGCACTCGGGCAGATCCACGGCTTCCCAGTCGACCGCTGCGGGAGCCGTCTGCACCAGGGTGGTTCCCAGCTGGCCTTTGGCGCCGACAATCAGCACTTTCATGCAAAGACCTCGGCTTGCTTGAATGCCGCACCGGATTGATCCTTGGCCGAGAGCAGCGGTTGAGCCGTCAAGGGCCAGGCGATCTTCAAATCGGGGTCGTCCCAGCGGATGCAGCGCTCGAATTCAGGGGCGTAATAATCGGTTGTTTTGTAAAGCACCTCGGCCGCCGCGCTCAACACCAGAAACCCGTGGGCGAATCCGATCGGAACCCAGATCTGCTTTTTGTTTTCAGCACTCAAGTGATCACCGACCCATCGGCCAAAGGTTGGTGAAGCGCGGCGGATGTCGACCGCCACATCGAAGATCTCGCCATGGGTCACGCGCACCAGTTTGCCCTGGGGTTGTTGGATCTGGTAGTGCAGGCCGCGCAGCACATGGCGCTGCGACCGCGAGTGGTTGTCCTGCACAAAAGTGACCGCCGCGGCGACTGTTTCCTGAAACCGCTGCTGGTTAAAGCTTTCTAAAAAGAACCCGCGGCTGTCGGCGAAAACTTTGGGTTCGACGGTCACAACATCGGGAATCGGGGTGGGAGTGACGTTCATCAGACACCGTTGGTCGGCCAAAGTTAAGCGATTGTCGCGCTTGCCGCAGATACAGGGAATTGCGGATCGCTCACCCATCTGCGTCGGCAGCCTGGCTGACACCGGGCAGGCTCTGGTTTTCGACCCCTGGGCTGCCGGAGATGCCCCCCCATTCGGGCCGCTTTTTCAAAATTTTCAACAGGTACTGACCGTATCCGTTCTTTCCCATGGAGTGACCGATGGTCTCGAGCTGCTCATCCGAGATGTACCCCGAGCGCCAGGCGATCTCCTCGGGGCAGGCGATCTTGAGACCCTGGCGGCGTTCCAGGATCTCCACAAAGCGCGATGCCTCCAGCAGGGAAGCGTGGGTGCCGGTATCGAGCCAGGCATAGCCTCGTCCCATCAGCGAGACATCCAGACGGCCCATCTCCAGGTAGCGCTGATTGACGTCGGTGATCTCCAGCTCGCCGCGGGCCGAAGGTTTGATCTCCCGCGCGATCGACACCACCTGGTCATCGTAGAAATAGAGGCCGGTGACGGCAAAATCGGACCGGGGGTGCTGGGGTTTTTCTTCGATGGCGGTCACCCGGCCGCTTTTGTCAAAGGCCACCACGCCGTATCGCTGGGGGTCGACCACCTGGTAGGCGAAGACGGTTGAGCGATCATATTTGCGGTTGGCCGAGCTGAGATGCTTGGACAGATCATGGCCGAAGAAGATGTTGTCGCCCAGTACCAGGGCGCTGGGATGAGAGCCGATAAAATCGCTGCCGATGATAAAGGCCTGGGCCAAACCTTCCGGTCGGGGCTGCACCGCGTAGCTGATGGTGAGGCCCCATTGGCGGCCGTCTGCCAAAAGCTGCTCAAAACGGGGGGTGTCCTGGGGTGTGGAAATGACTAGGATATCGCGAATACCCGCCAGCATCAGGGTCGTCAAGGGGTAGTAAATCATCGGCTTGTCGTAGATGGGCAGCAACTGCTTGGATATGGCGATGGTGATGGGGTATAGACGCGTGCCGCTGCCGCCGGCGAGAATGATTCCTTTGCGCTGCATTATCGTTTCCCGTAGTTGGTTGCGATCCAGTTCTGGTAGGCCCCGCTGGTGACGTTGTCAACCCATGCAGCGTTGTCCAGATACCAGGCGATGGTTTTACGGATGCCCGTTGTAAAGGTCTCTTCGGGATGCCAACCGATTTCATGAGAAATTTTTGAGGCGTCGATGGCATAGCGCCGATCGTGACCGGGGCGGTCGCTCACGAATTCGATCAACGTTTCACGCGGGGCTGCGGCTGGGTCAGCAAGCCGGTCGTCCAGAGTGCGGCAGATGGTCCGGACAATGTCGATGTTGGTGATTTCGTTGTTGCCGCCGATGTTGTAGACCTCGCCGGGGCGACCCTTGTCCAGAACCGCCATGACGGCGCGGCAGTGATCGCTGACGTAGAGCCAATCGCGCACATTCAAGCCGTCCCCGTACACCGGGATCGACCGACCGTTCAAAGCGCGGTGGATCACCAGCGGGATGAGTTTTTCCGGGAACTGGTAGGGCCCGTAGTTGTTGGAGCAATTGGTGGTCAGCGTCGGCAGGCCATAGGTGTGGTGATAGGCCCGCACCAGATGGTCCGAAGCGGCTTTGGATGCCGAATAAGGGCTGTTGGGCGCATAGGGGGTGGTTTCCGAAAAAGGCGGATCATCCGGCTCCAGAGAACCGTACACCTCATCCGTCGAGACGTGCAAAAACCGGAAACACGCTTTCTCCTTCGCTCCCAGTGCCGCCCAGTAGGCGAAAACCGCCTGGATCAGGTTGAAGGTGCCGACCACATTGGTCTGGATAAAGGCATCCGGTTCGGCAATCGATCGGTCCACGTGACTTTCTGCGGCAAAGTTGACAACGGCCCAGGGGCGATACTTTTCAAGAAGCGCTGAAACCAATTGGCGGTCGCCGATATCGCCCTGGACAAAGTGGTGGCGGGGGTCTGCTTTCAGTGGTTCAAGATTTTCAAGGTTGCCGGCATAGGTCAGTTTGTCCAGATTGACGACACGCCCCGGGCCATGGGCAATCCAGGTGTGGACGAAGTTGGCGCCGATAAAACCGGCCCCTCCTGTGACAACGATGGTCGGTCTTGCTTGCATTGTTTTGGAGCCCGTCCCTTTCAGCGCTTCAGGCAATCATTGCGGGCTGCATTCATCGCAACCCCAAGAAAAGAATTTTTTCCCTTGGGATACCGGCCTCCTCGATCGTACGGATTGCCGTTTCATGATCGTCGGCAACCGTGACCAGGACCCCATCAACGCTCCGATTTTTCAACTGTGATAGATTATTGACAATCAAACCGGCGAACGGTTCACCGACCATCGACGGATCGATCACATCGACACACTGGATTTGGGTGTGCTGAATGACCCGCCATGCAATCTGACCCAGTTCCCCCGCACCATAGAAAATGACGCGGCGGGTGCCGTTGCTTTCCAGATCCGCAAAAAATTTTTTAAGTCTGCTGCGTGCCTGTTTGAAATACTGGTAGGAGATGGTGATGTATTCGTAGGACAAACGGGTTTTTTCCATCATTCCGGCAGGCGTCAGCACGTACGCAGTCCGGTTTCCGGGCAGTGCGGTCACGGTACAATGCCCGTTGGTGACCAAGCGTTTGATGAACGCATTGACCATTCCCAAAGAGATTTCGAGTCTTTTTGAAAATTCCCGCTGGGATCGTGTGGGCTCCTGGGCGAGCATCTCCAATAACTGAAATTTTTTTAGGTGCTGAAGGTCCATTTGATGACTGCTGGACATAGCTCCGCCGGGTCGCTTACCACCATGACCGGTCACCTGCGTCGACGCAGGTGGAGCCGTCAGATTGGCAGCTTGGCTGTAGAGAGGGAACGATTGATCGTTCAGCTTTTGAACATAAATACGGGCGGGGGTCAAGGTAAAAAAATGCGAGGATTTCTCAATCAAACACGAAAAAAAAATCGTGATTCGATGCGGGTGCACGCTCCTAACCGGATTTAGAGCACACTAATAAGTGGTGGTTGGAGCAGCTTACCAGCCGCGACACGACCCAGTGCGTTGGCATGTCACGGCTGGAAGCCGCTCGTTGAGGTGTTTCAACCATGGTGGGGTTCATGACGGCGGGTCAACCCATTTTACCGGCCCGCATACCGAACCTCCACACCGACTCGGCGCGGACCGGTGGGTGCAACGCCGGGTCTCTCACAGTTTGACGACAATGCGATCCTTGTTGGCCTCCCACGTTTTTTCGCCGATCCCCTTTACTTTCAAAATGTCCTCGGGCTTCTCAAACGGCCCGTTGGTTTCACGGTATTCGATGATTCGTTCAGCGTACTTGGCGCCGACACGGTCCAGTTGCATCAATTGTTCAAGGGAAGCGGTATTGATATTAATTTTTCCGGTCTCCGCCGCTCCATACGAACCGCTGAAAACAACCACAAGCGCCACGAATACCGCAATAACAACGTGTTTCCGAAATTTTGCCTGTACCATAATAGTCTCCTTGTCATAGGGGTTGGTGATGCGCCATGCCGATCATGGCAAACGGGTTGCTTGACGATCAATGCGGTGCAGTTGGATCAGGAGACCGGTTCAGTTCAGAAAGGAGTGTTCAGTTCAGGTCAGTGGTCGTGCAATTGGGGTACATCACAAACAGTCACTAACGGGTAAAGCAGGTTCGATACCAAGTCACAA
Organism: Desulfosarcina sp.; assembly: GCA_046484885.1. GTDB lineage: Bacteria > Desulfobacterota > Desulfobacteria > Desulfobacterales > Desulfosarcinaceae > Desulfosarcina. The sequence goes on from JAWOIA010000192.1 coordinate 4,425, forward strand.
AAAAAAATAGCAAAAGATGCATCAGGCGGCTTGACTTCCTTTTGTTAATCATGAGATATACTAACCCATTGAATTTTCGTTTTTTTCATGAAGCCGTGGTGGTTTTTTAAATCGGGGGGAACCTCGGCGCCCACCTCCTTGGCAGGATGGGCTGTATACCATTCTGAACTTTTTTCAAAAAAAATTATGAAAAATTATAAAATCCTCTTTGTCGATGACGACCGGGATATTCTGGCGATGGTGGATCAGTTTTTAACCCGCTGCGGATTTCACGTCACCACTCAGCCCAGTGGCTTGAAAGCAATCGAAATGATCCGCAAGGAGCATTACCCGATTGTTTTCTCTGACTTGATCATGCCTGAAATCAGCGGCATGGATCTGTTGCAGCAGGTTAAAAAGATCTCGCCCGAGACGGAGGTCATTATCGTATCGGGTTTTGGCACCATCGAGTCGGCCATCCAGGCCATGAAACTGGGAAGCTACGATTTCCTTCAGAAGCCGATCAATTTTGACCGCTTCAAAATCCTGATTGAACGCATTATCGAAAAACAGGATCTTAAGGAAGAGAATCAACTGATCCGCAGCCGCCTGAAAGAACGATACAAATATGACGGTCTGGTGGGCATGTCCTCAAAGATGCAAACGATTTACGGGATTATTGACAAAATCAGCCAGGGTAGTCCAACTGTGTTGATCGGGGGTGAAAGCGGCACCGGAAAAGAGTTGACCGCCAACGTCATTCACAACAACAGCGACCGCCGCAAAGGTCCCTTTATTCCCGTCAACTGCGGGGCTATCGCCGAAAGCCTGCTGGAAAAGGAACTCTTCGGGCATGTTAAGGGGGCATTCACCGGTGCCTTGAACGGCTCCGTGGGGCTTTTCAAGGCCGCCGCCGGCGGCACCATCTTTCTGGATGAGATCGGAGAGGTGTCGCCCGCGGTTCAGGTCAGCTTGCTGCGGGTGCTGCAGGAGAAAAAGGTCCGCCCGGTAGGCGAGACCCGCGAAACCGAGGTCAACGTGCGGGTAATTGCCGCCACCAACAAAAATTTGGAGGAGGCGATTTCCCAAAAAACTTTCAGAGCCGACCTCTACTACCGACTCAACGTCATCTCCATCACCATGCCGCCTTTACGGGAAATCCGGGAGGACATCCCGCTGCTGATTAACCACTTTATCGGCAAGCACCGGCGCCCCGGATCCAAAACGGTACCGGAGGTCAGCCCGGAGGCCATGGCCAAACTGATGGGGTATCGTTGGCCGGGAAATGCCAGACAGCTTGAAAATGTGATTCTACGGGCTAATGCACTCGGAGCTCAAGAGGTGTTGGCGCTCGAGGATCTGCCGGCTGAAATCGTTCAACAAACCAGATCCAGCGAAATCACCGACGGCAACTACAACCTCAAAGCGATTGAGAAAAAAACCATCCGTCAAGCTCTTTTGAAAGCGGGTGGCAACCGGGCTGAAGCAGCCAAGCTGCTGGGCGTCAATACAACCACGGTTTATCGCAAGATGGCCAAGTACAACCTCATTTAGACCCTGGGGGTATCAATGTGGCGGGTTATCCTGGGGTTCCTGCAAAGGGGTGGCCAGACGGTCGCACGCTACCAACCCGAATTCTCAGGGGTCGTTGTAGTGGCCGCTTTTGAACCTGGCGACCTCCATCGATGCGAGCATCAAGGCCTGATTAACCATGATCACCAGATCGTCGGGTTGTTGCGCAAACTCTGAAAGGACGCTTAAGGGTCGGCTGTGCTTTTCAAGCCGCTCCACCAGGGGCTGGACTCCTTTCAGGGTCGCATCGCCCGCCATCAATCGTTGCTGATAGGCCTCCATGGTATCGATCAATCGTTGGAGCCGATCAACCATCATGGGTGTGGACCGGTCCGGCGCCCCTGCAAATGGGGCGGGCAGGACAGTGGCGGTCAATGCGGTCGATTCGGCCGCAGCAACTGGGATTGGCGGTGCAACCAGTGTTTCCCGGAAAATCGCATCAAAGCCCCCTTTTTGCGTTGGGTTCGGTGCAGGCGTCTTTTGTGGGGCGCTAAGCTTCCCGATTGGATTGTCCGGGTCAATGGTTACCATGGGTTCCTCCTAAAGGTCACAGTGCCCATCCTCGAATGATTGGGCGCTCAAAATTGATTTTTTACGAGACGGTCAAGGGTTATTTCGCCCCGTTGCGCCAAGACTTTTGCAACGATCGTGCAACATTTAAAAAAAATCTACGTTTTTGACGTTCAGCCGCCTGCATCTGGGATAGATGGTCGAATGACGCTCAGTTCTGCGATATGGATAGCGCCCTGGGCGCTCCCGGTGGCCCCTGTTGCTCGCGCTTTGGAAGGCGTTCAGCAACCATCCTTGGGGCAAATTTGAACACCTGCATAGGCAGTTTTTGCCAACCGGACCGGTTGAACCAATGGTCGGCTCCAGTGGGTGCCCCAGGCCGGCCTTGAAAATGTCACTCTGAATAGACACTACTTAATTCCCCGTTCGGTTTTGACCTGGTCCCACGCCGCTTGGATCTCACGGAATTTGTCCTGGGCAAACTGATTGAACCCGTCGGGTAAACCTTTGGCGGCGATCTTGTCCGGATGGTACTCCTGCACCCGCTGGCGATAACAGCGCTTTACCTGATCGTTGGAATCATCGGGACTGCAACCCAAGACCGCGTAGGCTTTGTTGGCCGCGGGAGTATACTGGGATTTCATCTGTTCATAGCGTGCGGTGCTGAATTTGAACGTGCTTGCCGCAGCGAGGATCAGCCGCTCTTCGGCTGGCTCCAGCCGGCCGTCTGCCACCGCCACCCGCAAGAGAATGTCCATCATGAGTTCCAGCATCTGGGGCTGATTGGAAAACCGGCTGTAGAACTGGTCCGCAAAGTCGTAGAAAGTCCCCGGGGCGTTGAGGGCGGTTTGAAAAATATTCACGGCGGCGTGACGGTTTTCCGGATCCAGGCGCAGATCTTTTTCCATGAATTCCATGATGGAATTGATCTCTGCTTGTGTCGCCCGCCCGTCCACTTGGACCAGTTTGGCCAGCATGGAAAAGGCCGCCACAAAAAAGGTCAGCTGGTGTTGTTCGACCGTCGACAGCCGTTGGCGACTGCTGGCCATATCCAGTTGGGAGCTCGTATCAAAAGCATGCCCGAAGGTCGCTCCCAAAATGGCCCCCAGCGGACCACCAAGGGCGAAGCCGATAGTTCCGCCGACCACTTTTCCCATCCATCCCATGGGCTGTCTCTCCCGTTATCGTCAAATGCCAGACCACCTGGACCCGCCCGATTCCCCGAGCGTACTTCCCGTAGCACAAACCAACCCCGGTTGCCAACCATTGAAGCGTGCGAGCAACCCGGGGCCGGTTGCTCGCAGCGGGGTCAACCGGTGACCCGTAAAGCGTTGAGGTTTTCACAAAGGGCTTGAATTATCTTTATTTCCTTTGTATGCTCGCTGCATATGGTTTCAGGCCTTTTCCCATGATCCTTTCACGAAAGGCTGTCGCGTATGTCGTCATGGTGGACCACCCTGGAATCCGTTGCAGCGCTGAGCAACCTGATGCTGACGGCAACACTGGTTTTCGCGGCACTGACTGTGGTCCTGGTTTACCTGGCCGCTGGAAAAACCAAAGATCGCACCAACCGGCTTTACGAAGACCTGGAGACATCCCGCAAACAAATCAAATCCCTGGAAAGAGCAGCCGCCGAGATCCGCAAAGAACTGCTTGAAACCCAGCAGCACCAGGATATCAGTCAGCTCCGCCTAAAAACCTCCACCGTCTCTGCCGAAGAGTTGAGACAGGAACTGGTCAATGCCAGAAAGCGGCTAGAAATCGCCGAAGCTGCCATTAAGGCCCACGAAGCGCAGGCAACTGCAAGATCTCCCGAGCCTGTCAAGGGAAATGATGGCTCGCTCGAAGCCATCGAAAACCTCGAACTGGAGCTGGAACCCGAGGTCGGCTTAACGGAAAGCCAGCGTGACCAGCTGATCAACCTGCTAGACCCGGGCCCCAAGGGCAGTGTCGACATCTTTTGCGTGCTGGGTGATGAGGGGTCTGAACAGACCGCCAGGCAGATTGAACAGATCCTGGCGGCCGACGGTTGGAGAACCAACGGTGTGACCCAGAGCGCATTTTCCAAACCACCGCAGGGGATTGTGCTGGCCGTGAACGGCAAAGAGACGGCGCCGTCTTACTCGTCATTTTTACAGCGGGTCTTTTCAACCATTGGGATCAAGGTTTCCGCCAAAGTCGAAAGCAAATACAGGGAGTGGTCCCTGACCGTAATTGTGGGCACCTTTGAGGGCTGAACCACCGTGTTCTCTTACGCCGTAAGGATAAAAAAATCGATTTCCAGTTCGCTCGCTAACCCCGCCGCAAGCAGCGGGGGAATGCGCTCGCTATCGCGGTTCAACAGGGACCGGCACGACCAATAACTTCCTTTCAGAAAAGCGCCCATGACTGTTGATAACGTTACACCATCCAAACGGAACGCACTTGGTGTCAGCTGGCAACTCCCGACGCTGGCCGCTGCCGGCCTGACCCTGCTTTTTGCGCTGCTGGCGCTGTTTTTCGGAACCCGCCTCTACACCCTTCAGACGCTTCATTTGAAGGCCCAAACCGAAGCCATGCAATTCGAGGGGGTGAGGATTCTGGAATCCGAATCCGACTTAAACCAGGCACGGGTTGACCGTGAAGCCGCGCAGCAGGAGCTGAAGACAGAAAAAACCGAGAGCGATCGACTCCGTCGACAGCTGGCCGCGGCCATGGAGGATCTTAGAGCGGCCAAAACTGATTTGGCCGAGGCCAATAAGACCATCACCCGGCTCCAATCAACCTTGCCCGAGCAATCCAAACCAGGGGCTGACAAGACCGAGCCGCAGCCCCCTGCGGAATCGGTGGGGTCGCCTCAAACGCCCCTTCAACCGGAATCGCAACCGCCGGCTCAAATGGAAGCGCAACCCGCTTCAACGTTAGCGCCAGCTGAATCGGCACCTGACACCCCGGCACCGCACACCGCCCCTGCCCGCTCTGCGGATGTCCCCTCTTCGACGGTTCAAGAAAAAGCAGTGGATTGATGCCGACAGGGCCACTGACGCCCAGCGGCAACAAGGGGCGCTGGAAACCACCTGCGGTGAAATCCGGGTAACAACGAAAATACCTGTTGCTTCCCCGTAGCGATTGTTTTACCCTCCCCGTAGGTTGCAAATCTATTTTTCCGAATCGGTTTTGCCCCAGTTGATTCAACGCCTGCTGCGGGAAACCATCTGGATTCGGCGTCAGTTGTTTCGTCTGCACCCTTAACCGTCCTTGTGTCAACCGGTACCTGGGTATCACCAGAATCCATTATGATTGAAAGGAAGATGGGAATGAAAATTTATGTCGGTAATTTGTCGTACGAGGCAACTGAAGATGACTTGCGCATCGCATTGGAACAATTCGGACAGGTTGAATCCATAGCCATTATAAAGGACAAGTATAGCGGCCAATCAAAAGGGTTTGGGTTCGCAGAGATGCCCACTAAAACTGAAGCCCAGGCGGCAATCGACGGCTTGAACGGCACAGAACTGCGCGGGAAACCGATCAAAGTCAACGAGGCCCGCCCTCGCACGGAGGGTCAAGGCAGTAGAGGGGGAACCGGTGGCGGGAGAAGAGAACCGGGCGGCGGCAGCAAAAGCTACCGTGGCGGCGGTGGAGGTGGTCGTGGCAGATGAGCAGCAGCAGCGGTCATCCAGTTCCAAACTCCGGCCTTCCGAGGTAACACACTGAATAAAGATTGACATCGTCATTCACCAAGACCCGTCTGAGAACGCGCCAAGCTTTTTCAGACGGCTTGGACTTTTGCCAAGCACCACCCCCCCATCCCCACCGCTTTAAACCAATCCCCCGCAATCACATCGGTTGAGTCTTTTCAACCAACCGATGCCGCGTTTGGTTTTTTCTTCAGGTTTTACAATCACCGGCGATACTAAAACAGTGTCCATCCAGGATACTGCCTCGGCATTCAACAGGAGTCTGATACAGGAATCCGACGTTATCACGTTCCCAGCTGCAAGGAGGATGAAGCAATGCAAGGTGACAATCGGGTGTTTCTGGAGAACCTGGAGTGGTTTGACCCAACCGGCAAAGAACTGGTTTACCGGTTGCCCCAAAAAGGTTCGGGCGAAATCAAATGGGGCGCCCAGCTGACCGTCCGGGAAAGCCAGGTGGGGGTCTTTTTCTATAAAGGCAAGGCCATTGAAGCCTTCGAACCCGGACGCCACACACTCAAGACCGGCAACATTCCAATTCTAACCAAGATCATCAGCCTCCCCTGGGGCATGACCAGTCCCTTGCGGGCGGAGGTGTATTTTGTCAACATGAAGACCTTCACCAACCTGAAGTGGGGAACCCGGGATCCGGTCGCTTTCAAGGACTCCGAACTGGGACTGATCCGGTTGCGGGCCTTTGGTGTCTTCAACCTGCGCGTGGTTCAGCCGGTGTTGTTTATCAACACCATGGTCGGCACCCAGGGCATGTTCAACACCGAGGAGATCGAAGAGTATCTGAACCGGGTCATTGTATCTCGATTTAACGACTACATGGGAGAAACCATCGATTCGATTTTTGACCTGCCGGCCCAATACGATGAACTTTCCGAAGCGCTGGCCAAACGCTTGGAAGCGGATTTCGGCCATTTCGGGTTGGGTTTGACCCACCTCTACATGAATGCCATCACACCGCCACCGGATGTTCAAAAGGCGATTGACGACCGCAGCCGCTTGGGAGTCTTCGACGATATGAATCAGCTCATGCAGATGAAAGCCGCCATGGCCATGGAGAAAGCCTCGGAAACAGACGGTCAGGGCGGCATGGGAATGGGTACCAGCTTGGGACTGATGATGCCGGCCATGTTCGCCCAGTATTTCCAGACTGCCACCAAGGGGCCGCAGGGCAGCGACCCGGCAGCGCCGTCGCCGCAATCGTCAACCTCCACCTGCCAGGAGTGCCGAACCCAAATTCCGCTGACAGCCAAATTCTGCCCCATGTGCGGGCATCAGCAGCTGATTTTCGATCAATGCGCCCATTGCGGGAAAAACCTTTCACCCCAGGCAAAATTTTGTTCCCGCTGCGGCCGCGCAACCGAAGATAAACCCCCAGCGGTCTTTTGCGCCAAATGCGGTGTCGAAGATCTTGCCGGCGCAAAATTCTGCAACCAGTGTGGAGAAAAGTATTAATCTTCGCATCGATCATCAGTGCCCCCAGTGCGGTGCACCGGCCACGTTGAACGAAACCGACCGCCTCTTTCAGTGCGCCTTCTGCAAGGTGAACTCCTATCTTATGCAGCACAGCTATTTCCGCTACCTGCTGCCCCACAGCGCCGCAACGGGGCGGGAACTGGTTTATTTCCCCTACTGGCGGTTCAAGGGTATGATTTTTTCCTGTCTGGCCTCGGGTATCGAAAACCGGTTTTTGGACCTGAGCCAGCAGGCGGTGCAATCACCGCTGTTTCCTTCATCCGTCGGTCTTCGCAGCCAGGCCATGAAGCTTCGTTTTGTCAGCCCCGAAACCAAGGGGTGGTTCATCAGACCCACCCTGCCCTTCCAGGGGGTGATGGAAACGTTTCTTGAACGCGTCAACCGCCGTATGCCCCGGCCCATTTTGCACCAGTCTCATATTGGCGAATCGTTGAGCCTGATCTATGCACCCTTTACCGTCGGCAGACGAATCATGGATGGGGTCCTGAACCAACCGGTTTCGAAAGAATTGGACGAGACATTCGAAATCAGCCAATATGCAGGCGGACCGGCGGACTGGCGTATTGAATTCATCCCCACCTTGTGCCCCAACTGCGGGTGGGATTTGCAGGGGCGCCGGGATGCCCTGGTATTGTCCTGCAAGCATTGTGAATCCATGTGGAAGGCCTCCAAGAACGGGTTGAGCCGGGTCAACGTGGCCCACCTGCCGGCGGCTTCCCGGGCGGACACCCTTTACCTGCCCTTTTGGCGCATCAAAGCCGATGTGTCGGGCCTTGAGCTTGCCAGTTATGCCGACCTGATCCGGCTGGCCAATTTGCCGAAAGTGGTTCAGCCGGAATGGAACCAGGCTCCCTGGCACTTTTGGGGGCCTGCATTCAAGGTTCGACCGCGCAGCTTTTTGCGCCTGACCCACCAAACAACCCTCTCCCAACCCCGGGAGAACCTGGTGGCGACCGTTCCACCTGGAGCCATGCACCCGGTCAACCTGCCGCTGTCCGAATCGGTCGAGACCCTGAAATTGAACCTGGCCGGCTTTATCCGGCCCCAGAAACGGGTCCAAACCTGTATCCCTGGCGTTCAGATCCAGCCACAGCGCTATCTGCTGGTCTATCTTCCTTTTGAGGTGCGCCACCACGATCTGGTCCAGCCCAGCTTGAATATCGCCGTCAATCGCTCCCAGCTGGCCCTGGCGGAGAATCTGTAATCGCCGGGCTGGGTTTAAAAAAGGGTTTCATCCGTGACCACACGCCCCTGAGCCACGCGGAGCACAATCCGTTGCAGGGCACTCGGCAACTGTTCCGGAGCGGCTTGGACGGCGATAAAATCGGCCCGCATTCCGGGAGTGATTTCGCCCCGGTCCGATAAACCCATCAGGAGGGCGCCGTTGCGGCTGGCACATCGAACGGCGCCTTCCACACTGATTCCCGCCGCCACCAGCAGCCCCAGCTCTTCCTTGACCGCAAGCCCATGGTGCACACCAGGGCTGCCGGCATCGGTCCCCAAGGCAATGGTAACGCCCAATTGCCGGGCCATGCCGATCTGTTCCAGCTGGTGTTCCAGATTCCTCCAGGCCACCCTGGCCAATGCCGGATCATGTGGGCGTCCCTGGGCCGCCAGATTGTCGTGGTAGGCTTTCATGGTCACCGCCGTCGGAACCCAGACCACACCCCGATCGGCCATGCGGCGCATATTCTCCCGGCCCATGAAGAAACCATGTTCGATACTGGTACAGCCGGCCATGATGGCCTGTTGGACCGGTAGAACACCGTTGGCATGAATCATCACAGCCTGGTGGCGGGCTTGGGCGATTTCGACAACCGCTCTGAGCGCATCCGATTCAAACTGCGGCGGCGACGTGACCCCAAAGCGGGTGAGGCTGTTGAGACCGGAATTGACCAGTTTGAGGTGATTCCGTCTGGAACCGGTCCCGAAGGCGCTCTGGGTCAAGGTCATCCCCGGCCCCACCGCAATTCCAATCAGCTTCCCATAACGTCCCGGTGCGTGCCGGGCACGGCCCGCTGAAGCGATGGCCATTGCAGGGATCGGGTGGTCGCGCGTGTCGCACCGGTAGCGCAAGGTGTGGCCATGGTGGTCTCCGCCGTCGCGTACGGCCAGAACGCCGCAGGCCAGGTGTCGGCGCAGGTGCTCACGGATCGTTTTCCGGCCATCGGCATAGTCAAGATTTAATTGACCCTGACGCCGGAATGGGTCCACGGTGCCGGACATCACCAGATGGACATGGCTGTCTATCAGGGCGGGCAGTACGGTGCAGTCCGAAAGGTCGACAATAGGCGTTCCAAGGGGGTGCGGTTCAGCGCCATTCAGGACAGGCCCGAACCGATCCGCCCGGATGGTGATGATCCGGTCTCTGTCGGCGGGATGGCCGGTCCCATCGATCAGCCATCCTGTACGGTATCCAATCGTCGTTGACATCATCGGTCGCAACGGCGGCGGCGCAACAGGCGACGCCTGAACGCGCCGGGGTCAGCCGGTCCAAACTTGGCTAGGTGTGGTCGGCTGAGTCTGAAAAACCCACCTGGATGGCCTTCACCCGGATCAGCGGCGGGGTCGACAGGTTTCGTTTGACGGTGCATGACTCGGCGGCACGCACCACCGCTTTTCGGTATTTATGCGGGAATTCGGGCGGAAGGTGGATCTGGATGGTTATTTTTTCTACCAGATGGGATTTTGGGTTGCTGTCAAAACCAAGTGTCATGCGGACATGGTCGGTTGGGATGTTGCGGCTCTCACAAAAATAGGCGATATACACCCCGGCACAGGTCCCGATGGACGCCAGAAACAGGTCGAAGGGCTCGGGAGCGGACCCGTTACCCCCCTCGCTTGGCGGCTGGTCGGTTTCCACGGTAAAGCCTTTGTAGGTCGCATTGACCCGCTTGCCGCCCGGGAAATTGATTTCCATGGTCATATTTCGCGCCCCAGCAGGTTGTTCGGGGTCTATGGTGCAGATGGCACGGCGGGTGGGAAGCGGGAATGCTTTCGCCCCGTCCGTGCCATCTGTTTCCGAGGTCCGGTCCGACTATCTGCCGTCAGCCGGTGTCGGTGAATGGCCTGTCAGGTAGGTAAAAAAATCGGAGTCACTGTCCAGCACCAGGATGTCCTGCTGACCAAGAATTTTCTGATAGGCTTCCAGGCGGCGTGAGAAGGCATAGAACTCCGGGTCCTGGTTGAATGCCTCCGCATAGATGGCAATCGCCTGGGCATCACCTTCACCACGCAAGGCCTGGGCCTTTTCCTGGGCGTCGGCCAAAATAACCGTTCTTTCCCTTTCCGCTTCGGCCCTGATCAGCGCACCGCGCTCCTCGCCTTCGGCCCGGTACCGTGCGGATTCACGCTTGCGTTCGGCTTCCATACGCTTGAAGACGCTCTGTTGGACCGCCGGCGGTAGGTCGGCGCGTTTGATGCGCACATCCACAATGTGAATGCCGAAACCTTTGGCCTCTTCCCGAGAGGTTTCGGCGATTTTTTCCATGATCGGTTCGCGCTTTTCGGCAATCACATCTTCGAGATTGTGTACGCCCAACTGCCTTCTGAGTTCCGAGCCCACGATATCATCCAACCGGGCTTGGGCGCCCATTTCCGTGCGCACGGTGACAAAGAAGCGCAATGGGTCGGCGATGCGCCAGCGGGTCACATGGTCGACCACGGCTCGTTTCTTATCCAGGGTCAGGTACTCCTGGGAAAGGGCGTCGGAAGAGAGCATGCGCCGTTCCAGGTAAGTGGCGTTTTGAAGGAACGGCAGCTTGAAGTGCAATCCGGCCTCGTTGACGGTGCGCCGGAACTCGCCGAACTGGGTGATGATGGCCTGGTTGGTTTCGTCGACCACGAAGACGCTCTGACTGCCAAAGATCACCGCCACAGCCAGGACAATGATGGCGGCCAACAGTGGCAGGGGCAAACGGTTTGCCTGTGTTTTCATCTATAGTTCCCTTTCTATCGAAAAATTCACCCGTTGTATGGTGCAGCCCATTTGGGCTGAACCGTCTGTTTCAACGAACCGACTTACGGGGTGGCTTGCGGTTTGAGGGCGGTATCCAGGCCGCGCAGCGGCAGCAGCGGCAATACTCCCCTTTCGGCATTGTTGCTGATCAACACTTTCGGGGACTGGCTCAGAACATCTTCCAGGGCCTCGATGTGCATGCGTTCGCGGGTCACCTTCGGGGCCTCTTTATACTCGTCCAGAACCTGGATGAAGCGGCTGGCATCGCCCCTGGCCCGGCGAATACGCTCCTCGCGGTAGGCAATGGATTCTTCCTCGATGCGGCGCGACATACCGCGGGCACGCGGCAGAATATCTTCCATATAGGCCTGGGCCTCATTCATCAGGCGTTCACGGTCTTCCCGGGCACGCACCACTTCGTGGAAAGCATCACGCACCTGCATGGGGGCGTCGGCCACCTGTAGGCGCACATCGGTGACCAGGATTCCGGTCCTATAGATGTCCAACAATCGTTCCAGGAAAGATTTGGTATCGGCTTGAACCTCGGCCCGCCGTTCGGTGATCACTTCGTCGATGTACATGCGACCCACGGTGCTGCGAAGGGCCACCTCCACTGAGGTGGTCAACACATTCTCGGCGTCTTGTACCTTGAATAAGTACTCGGCCGGGTCCTTGATGCGATACTGAACGATAACCTGAACGTCGACGATGTTTTCATCCTTGGTCAGCATCAAAGACTCTTCAAGGATACTTTCGGGCCGGCCTGCCCGGGTGGTGCGAAAGCCGATTTCGGCGCGCCGGATGCTAGAGACATCCACCACGTCCACGGTCATGATGGGCCAGGGGAGCCGATAGTTAAGACCGGGATCGGTCGTGCCCACGTGGCGGCCGAATCGGCGCTCAACCCCTTGTTCCCCGGGGCCAACCATGTAGATTCCGGTGGACAACCAGACAGCCAC
>JAWOIA010000003.1:0-17953 GCA_046484885.1 Desulfosarcina sp.
ACGATATCGACCTTTTGAGTTTCAACAACTCCAACTACGAGTTGACCCGGATGACACCCGGGAAGTTGACGATCACGGCTGCGGGTTTGGAGGCGACGGTGCAGGACGCCAGTCGGGAATACAAGAGTGCTGACCCGGCGTTTGCTGCCGACTTTATAGGGTTAAAGGAAGGTGATGACAAGGCGGTATTAAAGGATTTGGAGTTTAGAACGGATGCGCAGTTTTCGTCCCCGGTAGCCGGCAGTCCATACGATATCGACCTTTTGAGTTTCAACAACTCCAACTACGAGTTGACCCGGATGACACCCGGGAAATTGACGATCACGGCTGCGCCATTGACGTTGAACATTAATGACACCTCAAGAAAAATCGGTGAACCTAACCCAACTTTTGATGGCATCATCGAAGGCTTCAAGTACGGTGAGACCCCATCCGCACTGGGGGACCGCTATTTTGATACCAATGCCGATTCAGAGTCCCTGCCGGGTGACAACCCTTACCGGATCTGGTTTTCCGGGTTCCAAAATTCCGAGAATCCCAATTATGTGTTCACCAATGTCCGAGAAGGGCAGCTGACGGTCGAGTCGGGTATCTTCCTTAAGAATCCGGAGGATGTCCCAAGAGGCAATTCGGCCAAACCAAGCGTTCCGGATCAAGGCAACACCCCTCAGAATCAAACTGATAACAGCGCGGCTGCGAGCTCGGGCTCCAATACCGATGCCTTCGGCGCGCCTGTTTTTGCATCCCAAGCGAGACGTCAGGGACTGGCCGGGCAGGAGGATCTCCTGTTTTCAAATGGAGGGAATCGGGAACTGTGGGGACCTTCAATCAATCGGTGAAAAGGGGTGCCTCCCGATGACCGTTTAACGGATGGAAGGTGGGACCAATGAAGCGAGCATGGGATCGTGTTGGCTGGGGCGCTCGGCAATGGATGCTGTGGATCTTGATCGGCGGGCTTTTCCTCGGATGTGCGGTTCACGAAGTCTCGTGGAGGGAGACCGGCTACGTCTCCATGCCGGTAGCCACCAACGAAGTCGGGGAGAGCTGCAAGGCCGTTACCCTTTCCCTGGACGATGAGGCGGATGTAGATGCCGGGGTCGGAGTTTTCTGCGGCGCTTGGGAGGAACCCAGCGCCCACGTCTACCGGGTCAAATCCCAAAAGGATGTGAACCGCTTTCTGGAAGAGGGCTGGTGGCGGGCTCAGTTGGAAATGACGGCCAATTGCGGTCCTCCCATTCCCACCAGCATCCTGAATGGCGTAGAGGCATTCGCGTTGGACTGCCGTTTCCGGGCGGGTGGATGGCCTTATCATGCCATTGTCGCTCGGATCGGTGAGGAAGTCTATCTAGCCGAGAGCATTCCAGGAACTTACGCCGTGACCGAGAGAGCCATCGGTCTAGTTTCCGGCCGGATCGAACCCACCGAAACCTTCGAAAAAGGCGCCGCATCGCAAGAGATCCAGCGCCTGGAAAACCGTCTCTCCAGTGAATACTACAGCGGATTGGATATCCAGCGCTATCAGAATCTTCTCAAACTTGCCCAGTATTACAATTTCCAAGGAAATTTTCAGGAAGCCGAAAGACGCTACCGGGAGGCTCTGGCTCTTCAAAACAGGGTTTTGTCCGACGATTTCGCCAACCAGGGCTTTTTGACCATGCACGTCGCCCTGGAGGCCAGCAACCAGGAACGTTTCAAGGTGGCCGACGCGTTGTTTCAGCAGGCCGAATCCCTGATGCCCTATTCCCTGGAACCCACCGACGAAGCCCGTCTGATCAGTTACCGTGCGATTAACGCGGCCAACCAGAGACGGGATGAAGAGGCCCTCGAATTGGCCCGCACCGCGACGCAGCTTCGCCGGGATTTGGCCGAGCGCTATGGATATCGCGCCGCAACGGACACCAGGTTTGATGAACAAAGCGGCTCACGTTTGGGCCCAAGCACTTATCTGGTCGCCACCTCTTCGATGAACCCCCGTGCCGCCACAGCACTGGGCGATGTTGTTCAGAGCCGGTTTCTCGAGGCCGCGATGCTGGTGGAAATGGGAAACCGGACAGAGGCCGCCGAAGCGCTCAGAGACATCCAATGGCTCATGGAAAACGAGCCGCGGGTGCCCCGGCAATGGCTTCCCCAGATTTTTCTGCTGCAGGGGCGGGTGGCGGAGATCGACGGCGACCTTAATCGGGCAGAGAGATTCATCTTGGAAGCCATTGACATCCAGCGCATGCTGTTCAGCGATTCACGAACCGAAGGGTTGGCCCACGTCGCCTTGGGTCGAATTCGATCCCAGCAGGGACGATCGGCGGAAGCCTTCCAAGCTTATCGAACCGGCATTGACATCTTGGAACGGGTGGGTGGCGGTATTCATTCCGACGATGCAGCCGCTTTTCTCGAAACCGGGCTTGAACAACTGGAAAATCAAGCGGCTAACCGCGATGAAATCCTAAACGAAATGTTTCTGGTGTTTCAGATGGTGCGCGGCAGCATCGCCGCCCAGACCATGGCCCTCACAACGGCCAGATTGGCGGCGAGCGAGCAAGAGATCGGCACTTTGATTCGGGATCTTCAGGACGCGCGTTACAACCGGGACCAACTCAGGGAGGATCTGACCCTGGCACAGGCTGATCCGCAGGTGCTGGCCACCCAGGTGCAGGATCTCGAGGCGCAGTGGCAGGAGGTCAGCCGCAGGGTGGCATCGCTGGAGCGGTCGGTTCAGGCAGCTTCGCCCCGTTACAACCAGTTGGTGGATACGCCAGTTGCCATCAGCGACGTCGTCGATGTTCTTCTACCCGGGGAAATGGTGGTGCAGATCCTGCTCGGCACCGAGAAATCCTTTGGCCTGTTGATCGATGCCGAAGGTGCGCTGCCCTACGCCATCGACCTCAACGAGAGCGAGGCGAAACGCTATGTCAGCATGCTTCGGGAGCCGGTCGAGGCCGATGAAATCTTGAGATTTCCGGTCACCCAGGCGTATGAGCTTTACCAGCGCCTTTTCGGGCCGGTGCAGGAGCACATTGCCAAAGCGGGGCATCTCATCATCGTGCCCAGCAAATCACTTCTCAGTCTTCCCTTGGGGGTGCTTGTCACTCAGGAGCCCGAGTGGATCACCGGGGGGGACTATTCGGGCGTGGCCTGGATGGCCAATCGGCATGCCCTGACCCTTGCGCCGTCCGTGCAATCCTTCGTTAACTTGCGAAAGGGGCGCCCCTCCCAGGCAGCCTCCATGTTCGCCGGTTTCGGTGATTTCGTTCCCCTTGGGGAGCCGGATGTGATGATGAAGGAGATGAATCTACCGCCTGCCTGCCGACCCGAGGTCGATCTTCTCGCCAACGCGGCGCCGTTGCCGGAAACCGCCGTCGAACTGCAGCAGGTCGCACAGGTACTGAACGCCCCCCAGAGTGCTGTTTTTCTGGGTAGCGCTTTTTCTGAATCGGCGGTGAGAGAGGCCGGCTTGGAAAATTTTCATGTGGTTTTCTTCGCCACCCACGGGTTGCTGCCCCACGAGCTCAATTGCTTTCCCGAACCTGCTTTGCTGGTATCCAGACCATCGACGGACGCAACCAGGAGCGACGGACTTTTGACCGCCAGCGAGATCGGCGATCTTTCCCTTGATGCCGATCTGGTCGTTTTGTCTGCATGCAACACGGGCGGGCCCGGCATGGAAACCGGCGGGGAAGCGCTCTCCGGCCTTGCCAGAGCCTTTTTTTATGCCGGAGCCCGATCCCTTCTGGTGACGCACTGGGAAATCCCGGACAAACCCACCCTCGACCTGCTCAGTTCCACCTTTAAACATTTTGCTAACGAGAATATGACGCTGGCGGAAGCCGTGGGCAAGGCGCAGGGTGCGTTGATCCAAAACCCCGCGCTTTCCCATCCCTTGGCGTGGGGGGGCTTTTCCGTTGTGGGCGACGGGGGGGTGCGTCTGGGCAGAAGTAATTATGCCCAAAAGTAACCGCCTTCAACGGCGCCAGATCCCCGATTTGATTTCAAGGTTTTGGAATGATTGGAAAGACCGTTGGAAATCGCTATCGAATCGTCGAAAAGGCCGGGGAGGGCGGTATGGGCACCGTTTACAAGGCGTTCGATACCGTTCTGCGAAGAGATGTGGCCCTTAAGATGCTGCACCCCAGTCAATGCAGCGAAACCAAGGTGAAAAGCAGGTTTGAAATCGAGGCGGTTGTAACGGCAAATCTGAATCATCCTTCCATTGTAACACTGCACGACTTTTTCACGGAAGAAGACCGTTTTTTCATTGTCATGCAGTATCTTGAAGGCAAAACCGTCAAAGATCTGCTCCAAGAGCAGGGGCCTTTACCCCAGGAAACCCTGATGTTCATTCTTGAACAAATGATCGATGGCCTGGCCTATGCCCATGACCAGAACGTTATCCATCGGGATATCAAGCCCAACAACATCATGGTAACGAATGCCGGCCAAATCAAAATCCTTGATTTCGGCATTGCGCGCAGTATGGGCCATTCGGATTTAACGGAGACCGGAATGACCCTCGGATCAACATCCTACATGTCCCCGGAGCAGATCAGGGGAGAAAATCTCGATCAGCGATCCGACATCTATTCCCTGGGTATAACGCTGTTTGAGATGGCGACGGGCCGGCAGCCATTTGCAAGCCCGAATGTTTCTCAGTTTGACATTCTCACCCGCCAAATCCACACGGAGCTGCCATCGCCGCGTGCCATCAATCCCGCGATTTCTGTTGCGCTGAGTCAAATCATCGCCAAATGCGCACAAAAAAAACCGGAAGCGCGTTATCAGAACTTGAGAGAGCTGCGGCGGGCGTTGAGGGAATCCCTATCCGATGCCGAGACGAAGGTTGAAATCAAGTCCTGGCCGAAACGGGATGAGCCGCTTTCTGAAAAGCCCTCGGATAGCCGGAAAACAAAAGGGGTTCTGGGAGGATTGCTACAGTCGAAGGAGGGGGTTTTTCTCGTCGCCGTCATTCTCATGGTGATGGGTGTCGGTGGTTATCTGTTGTTTAAAAAGGAGGTTTCGGGTCCTACTCCAGCGATCTCACAAGTTCCGGTACCATCCGATGAATCGGCAAAGCCACCGATAGCGGAAATACCGGCGTTGACGGACACGGCCGAAACAACGACAGAGCCCACCACGGAAATAGCTGAAGCTCCGGCCCTATCCCACGAGAAGACCGTGGCGCTTCATACGCCACTGGATGCAAGCGGTACTCAAGCAGCATCAAAAACCGGAGCATTCGCCGCAATCGAAACTCCTGAAGGTGAGAGCACGGGTTCGGCGCCATTATTTGAAAGTCCCTCTTCAGCAGCATCCTTTGGGAGATTCCAAGCATATTATCTAAGAAAAGGCAACGCGCCGGTCGAGTTGAAGGATGCCGAGGCCTTAAACGATGAGGACCGCTATTTTCTGAACTTTTTTCCCATTCGAGAAACCTATCTGTATATCGCTCAGGTGGATTCAAACGACGTGCTGAGCGTCATCTTCCCCAATGGGGATTTCAGCTCGGCTGAAAATCCCCTGCAACCCGGTAAGGCGTATCGGTTTCCCGAGAACCCAACGGAAAACTTCGCTTTGAGCCGGGATCTTGGGCATGGCAAGGAAGTGATCTATCTGATCACCAATTCAAAACCGAATGAGCAGCTTGAACGCATTTTTAGAGGCATACTCAAGGGAGATCGCTCCCAAATCCTGGAGGCGCCCCGGGAATTTCGGACTATAATCAATGATCAAGCCGTGGCGGATGTAAATCAAATTTGGTTTTGGCACCTTTAGAGAATGCCTGTTTTAGGGGCTTTCTTTTGGATGGGTTTCACCGGATGTGAGGATCGAAAATGTTTTAGCGGTTTTAGGAGAAAATCATGAAAACATTCACCGGTTTGCTGTTCATTTTGATGCTGGCGTGCCCATCGTTTGGGAGTGACGACCCCTGCGAGTCGCTGCAGTCTGAGATCGAGAATCTGAAAAACGATGAACGGGGGCTGCAGCGCTTGATCCAGAAAAACCCCGAGTGCGGCAAATTGTGGGAAGCCCTTGGCGACTATTATTACGACAAAAAAATTTGGAATCAAGCTTACGACAGTTACCAAGAAGCGCATCAGCGGCTGCCGGAGGATCAAAGGATCGTGGAAAGGCTGGCAAAGACCCGTTCACAGACCACAACAATGGTTCAGGATGAAAAGGACCTGCTGTCCTTTCGCAGAAGCCTTGCTGGAAAAACCACTGCCCCCCCTGGAATTGCCGCTGAAAGCCTTTCGGGAAAACCCCTGCCAAGTACCGGAGGGTCCGCCATATCACAGGGGGATCAAAGCGAATCAATGGAAGTGGCGCTGGGTCCTCATGCGGCTATCACATCTTCTGGTGAGGCGGTCGGTCCCAAGCCGGCCAAGGTTGGCCTGCTGATCCAGTTTGGGTTCGACAGTGCGGAAATCAAGGCGGACGGCAAAAAGCTGCTGGACGGATTTTCGGATATTCTGGCAAAAGAGCTTGTGGGAAGCCGGTTTTATGTTCAAGGGCATTGCGACAACACCGGCAGTCGGGAGTATAACATGATGCTTTCTTATTCCAGAGCAATGGCCGTCAAGGATTATTTGACCCGTCAGGGGGTCGAATCGAATCGGTTGGAAGTGCAAGCCTTTGGTTTTGACCAGCCGATTTTTTCCAATGACACTGAAGATGGGAGACGGAAGAATCGACGCGTTCAGTTTGAGGCCATTTCCGATTAAATGGCTTGCATTGCGGTTATGCACAGGAGAAACAAAAATAAATTGGCAAAATTCCCACGCTGAAAACCGGGTGGATTTGGATTTTCGGCGTCAGATAAACAGCGTGAATTTGAAACCCCATTTCTTATTATTCATGATTTGCTGTTGACATTTTTTAAATACCAATCGTGTTGTCTTACAAAGGTCGGAAATTATCCCTGTGGTTCTGATTCTTAAAGTGACAGCGCATCAAAACCAACGTTTACCCAAGCCCCAGGTGGCTGAGTTCAACAGCAAGGGTGGGAGCATCGGACGGCGATCTGACAACGATCTGGTGCTGCTCTCGGACAGCGTCTCACGACGGCACGCCTTCATTCGCTATGAAAACGGCAGCTTCTACTATGATGACGACAGTACTAATGGTACCATCGTGCGCAATCGGAACCGGGTACTCAATCGTAGCCGCATACAACTGGAGGACGGTGATGTGCTGGAGATAGGGGACTTCGAAGTGTATGTCGCGATCAGCAAGAGGGCCCCCGCGAGCCTATCCAGCGGCTCCCAATTTCAGGGCGGTGTTGATACAGCGATGTTTAAGCTCTTGGATGAAGAGAGGGATGAGATCGATCTGTTCAATCCAAAAGAAAACTCAGAGTCGTCTGGCCCCGATTGGGGAAAGCGATCGATTTCAAGGTCAGATGATGACTTTCAGGGCTTCGCCAACGCCACGCCCATCGAGAATGCTTTCGTCCCACCGGAATTCGAACAGGAAACCGATGAAGGCTCGCTCCCTCCCGATGGCTTTTCACCGGAAGATCTTTTCAGCGATGAGCCGGCCAATGGGAGCTGGATCCCCAAAGAAACTAAAAATTCGAGGATTTCAACCGGTCCCAGGCCATCGAAAAATGGTTCAACTGCCGGGGAGAATTTTGGACCTCCCGATAGCCCGGTTACAGACCATGACTTGTCCTCACCGATCAAGGTCCAAAAGTTTCCTCCCAGCGAAAAAGAAAGACCACCATTGAAACCCGCCGCGGATCGCCCCATGTCAACAGGAAAAACGGCGGAGGATATGTTCGCGTGTTTTCTGGAAGGCGCCGGACTCGAAGCAGACAAAATTTTATTCGAAAAAACCGATCGTTCCGAATTGATGCGTGCCATGGGCGCCATTTTTAGAGAGATGACTACCGGTCTGTGCACTGCGCTTCGCGGGCGGAGGGAACAGAAATCGGAACTCAGGCTTGCCATGACGGCTATCCGACCTGCAAACAACAACCCTTTTAAATTCTCGCCGACTCTGGAAGATGCCTTGAAACTGCTGATTCGGCAAAACAGGCCGGGCTTCATAAATGGTGCCGAAGCGGTCAGGGAAGGTTTTGAAGACCTCATGAACGATCAGGTGGCCATCAACGCCGGCGTTCAGGCGGCATTGCTTGAGGCGCTTGAAAAGTTCGATCCGCGGCATTTTTTGGAAAGCCAATCGAAAGGATTGGGTTTTAAAAAAAAAGCCCAAAGTTGGAATGACTACGAAAGGGCATACCATAACCTTTGCAGCGAGGTGGTGGACACCTTCTTTGGAGACGCTTTTGTCAGGGCCTACGAAGAACAGATCGAACGACTGCGTACCCAGCGCGGTAAAAACCGCGGCCGAGAAAACAAGGAAGGATAATGTCAGACGCGAATAAAGTGATCTGGAGCGAAGGGATGTTTCTCCTTCCACAGCATTTGCAGCAGCAGGACCGTTATGTGGAAAGCCTTGTGGATATGCGCTGTTTGGGTATCCGGCCATTCTCCTGGGGCTTTTCCTCTCTTTCTGTGGACAACTCTTTACTCAAAATTGGGAAGGTGGCCTTGACGGGTTGCAGCGGCGTCTTCCCGGATGGCACCCCCTTTAAACTCCCGGATAACGGCTCTCTGCCCCTTCCGTTGGACGTGCCTGAGGATGTACAAAATGAAATGCTCTATCTCGCCCTGCCATTGCATCAACCGGGTTCGGTGGAGGCGGACAGCGAGGATCGGCCCGAACTGCTCGCCCGATTCCGGCGGATGGAGCGGGATGTCAAAGACAACAACTGCGGTGCAGAGGGCGTCGCACCGCTCCAGGTCGGAAATCTCAAGACAGCGCTCTTGATGCAGCGGCAGGAGCGCTCTGCATACGCCTGTCTTGGGATCGGGCGCATCCTGGAAGCGCGCAAAAATCAGGGTGTCATCCTCGATGAGCAATACATTCCCCCCAACATGAATTGCTTGGGGATGCCAAACCTCGCCGGGCTCATGCAAGAGCTTCACGGGCTTTTGAATTCTCGCGGCGAAATGCTGGCAGGCCGCATCAATGCGCCGGATTATGGCGGTGTGGCCCAAATCAGCGACTTTATGCTCTTGCAGCTCATCAACCGCTACCAACCGCTCATCAAGCATTTCGCGACCCTGCGAGGGCTTCACCCTGATGATCTGTTCCGATTTTTAATTCAATTGGCAGGTGAATTGGCGACATTTTACCATGAAGGCAAACGAGCGGACCCGTATCCAGAATATGATCACGAGAACCTCCAAAATACTTTCTTCCCACTGATGGAAGCGATTCGAAGACTCTTGATCCGCAAAACCGTGGAGCAGGTGGTTCAGCTCCCGCTCACCAAACCCAAATATGGGATTTACGGTGCACGTTTACCGGATATAAATCTGCTCGACGACGCCTTTTTCGTGTTGGCGGCCAAGGCGGAAGTGCAGGGTGAGAAGCTGAGAACGCACTTTCCCCCACAAGTCAAAATTGGGCCGGCAGAAGAGATTCAAAACCTCGTGCGCTCACACTTGCCGGGGATTCCGATCGAACCGCTGCCGGCCGTTCCCCGACAACTGCCGTTCCATGCCGGTTTTATTTACTTCCAGTTAGACAAAAACTGCACTCTCTGGAAAAAACTCACTACGTCGGTGGGATTCGCCATATACATCGGGGGTAATTTTCCGGGTCTGCAGCTTGAGTTCTGGGCCATCCGCGGGGGGTGATGACGCGTGAGCCATGATGATCCCTTTTCGGGTTATGATGATGCCTCCAAAACGGTGATCCGCCCCACGCCCGGTGGGCGCCGACGACAGATGGCTGCGCAGGAAAAGCCCGAAGCCAAGGCTTTCGATGAGAACGATATGCGGGAGTCATTGAATTCGGTATCCGGCGGGAACGATCTGAGTGCTTGTGCCCAAACACTGCTGTCCCTTGCGGCGGAATTGAGAAACCTTCCTTTTCACAGTGAAATCGAGGCCCTCCAAGAGCAGATCAGCCATGAGATCATTCGCTTTCAGCAATGCGCCTCCCGGGCGGGCTGTTCCGACAAAGAAATCAAAGTCGGGAGTTATTTTATTTGCGCAATGATCGACGAGACCGTCCTCAATACGCCATGGGGGGATCAAAGCAACTGGGGGCACAGCAGTCTTTTGGTGCGCTTTCACAACGAGGCATGGGGGGGCGAAAAATTTTTTTCGATACTCGAGCAGATGGTGCAAAGGCCATCGAACCATATCGACCTTCTGGAACTGGCCCATCTGTGCCTGAGCTTGGGCTTCGAGGGCAAGTACCGCGTCAGGCCAACCGGACCGCGGGAGCTTGAACAGATACGGCAGGAGATCTTCGCGTTGGTTCAGAGGTACAAGGGCGATCCTGAGAAAGAACTATCGCCCAACTGGCGAGGAACAGCCGCCCGGGTGCGGCCATTTACGAGGGACGTTCCACTTTGGGTTCCGGTGGTGGTCGCAGGGATGTTGCTCACGTTGGTTTACATCGGATTGATCTATACACTCAGTAGATCTTCAGACGGTTTGTACGCGAGTTTGATGGCATTGGCGTCCACAGAGGGGATAACTCAAACCGTGACA
Organism: Desulfosarcina sp.; assembly: GCA_046484885.1. GTDB lineage: Bacteria > Desulfobacterota > Desulfobacteria > Desulfobacterales > Desulfosarcinaceae > Desulfosarcina. The sequence continues at coordinate 10,563 of JAWOIA010000003.1, forward strand.
GCTGCACCATCATCCCCGGAAGTTGAGCTGCGCCAGGCAAAGCTGATCGACCGACTGAGGAAAACTCTGAGCGCTGAAATCGGACTGAACATGGTTCAGGCCAGGGAGGGGCCAATTCTTAGGGTTATGGGTGGGTTCCCATCGGGCAGTGACCAAATTCAAAAAGAGTTCCGGCCGATGCTGGCCAAAATAGCCCAAGAATTGCGAAACGAAGTCAACTACGTGGAGGTCATCGGCCACACTGACAGTCGGCCGATATTCAGTGCCCGCTTTCCATCCAACTGGGACCTTTCAAACGCCCGCGCAAAGAACATTGCCGACATTCTAAAGGCTTCCGGTATTTCAGAAAAAAGAATCAACTATACGGGCCGCGCAGACCAAGACCCCATCGCGGGCAACGATACGGCGAAAAACAGGGCTCTCAACCGGCGGGTGGATATCCATATCAGGTGAGAAATGAAAGTTGTTCTTCGTTTCATAACTCATAAGCTCTTTATCCAGTCGGTTGGAATTGCCGCCCTCTGTTTGATCTTGTGGTTTGCGGGCCCGCTGATCCAGTTCGCTGGCAAGGCACCGCTCATTCCGCCGCTCCATCGGCTAATTGCCATTTTGATCGTCATCCTTCTGTGGGCGGTTTTCAATCTGTTCGCGCAGGCCCGCGCCATGCGAAAGGACCAGGAACTCGTCGCCGAGTTGTCCGAACCGCAGGTCAGCGCCGAGCAAATGGAACTTGAGGCCGCTCGTAATGAGGAAATAGAGGGGCTTCACCGCAAATTCAACGAAGCGCTTCAAACCCTCAAAAAAAGGCGATCTGCTGGAAAGCGTAACAGACAGTACCTGTATGAGCTGCCGTGGTTCGTGATTATCGGTGGTCCGGGGGTGGGCAAAACGACACTGCTTTTCAACTCCGGGCTTTCCTTCGTGACCTCCGACGATGGGAGCAATCGGCCGGTCAAGGGCATTGGCGGCACCCGTGATTGCGATTGGTTTTTCTCCGATGATGCCATCTTTCTAGACACCGCTGGACGCTACACAAGTCAGGACAGTCATCGACCGGTTGATGAGGCTGCCTGGCGGGGGTTTCTGGACCTTCTTAAGAAACATCGTCCCCGACGCCCCATCAATGGGGTGCTGATCGCCATGAGCCTGTCGGACATGATGAAGGATGACGACGTCGAGCTTCAGCGGATAGCCAGGGGGCTGCGCCAAAGAACACTGGAATTATATGATACCCTGGGCAATATCTTCCCCATTTACATGATTTTCACCAAATGCGATCTGGTTGCCGGTTTCAATGAGTTTTTTGGAAACCTTAATTCGGAAGATCGCGCACAGGTTTGGGGGGAAACCTTCCCGGCCTCTGACCCGCAAGAACCCCAAGATGTTCTTTCCCGTTTCGAACCCGGATTTGGCGAGTTGCTGTTGCGTTTGAAAACGCGGACACTGGGGAGGATTCAAGATGAGAGAAATATCGACCACCGCAGCTTGATCCTGAATTTTCCGAGCCAACTGGGCGCCTTGAAACCCAGGATCATGGCTTTCCTGCAAGAAGCTTTCAATGTGAACCGCTACGAAAGAAGTCCTCTTTTACGGGGCGTGTATTTCACCAGCGGTACCCAGGAGGGTACGCCGATCGACCGGCTGATGGGCCAACTGGCCGGCGCTTTTGGAATGGATCGACGCGGGCTGTCGGGTTTCAGTGGTCGGGGCAAAAGCTTTTTCATCAACCGTCTGCTAAAAGATGTCGTTCTTCCCGAAGGCGAAATGGCCGGTGTGGACCCGCGTGTGGAGCGCAGGCTTCGTTGGTTCCACTGGTCGGTTTACGCGGCTCTCATCGTTGTGAGCTTTGGTATGGTGAGCCTTTGGTGGACCAGTTATGCACAAAACAAGAGCGCCTTGACACGGCTCGAGACGCGGATTGCAGATTATCAGGCCGGTTCCGCCGAAGCGCAATATCCGCCCGGGTCGGACATCGAAGCCCTGGCGAGACGGCTGGACCTTCTACACGCCATGCACAGGGACCACCTGGATCCACCCTGGTCAATGCGCCTTGGGCTTTACCAGGGTGATAAACTCCGCGCTGGGGTTGGTGAGGTGTATTCGCACAGGCTTCGGATGGAACTTCTTCCAGAGATACTTGACCGGGCCAATCGCTATATCCGGTCCTACGCAAGGGGCCCGAAGAATCTTTCCGATCTGAATATTCTTCACGAGTGGTTGAAGCTTTATCTGATGCTTGGACATCCGGAAAGGCTAAATGAAGCCTTCGCAAGCCAGTGGATCGCAATGTGCTGGGACCGCGAATTTCAAAATGACCCCGATCTCCGCATTCGCCTGAAATCCCACTCTGACAGCCTCCTTAAAGAACTTCTGAAGCATCCCAACCAAGCGGCAGCGCTGGATTCCACCAGCATTTCTCTTGCGCGGCAACAGCTGAGAAACATTCCTTTGGGACAGCAAGTCTACACGCATTTGAAAAGCGAAGCCCTCGCGGATCCTTCCTACGATTTTCGATTAAAAGACGTATTGCCGCCGCTCGGTCATGAGGTTTTTACAACCAAGCAGGGGGCGCAACCCATCAGCGAATTGACGATTCCGGGATTTTTCACCAAGAACGGCTACAGCGCCTTTTTTGAAAAGCAGGGTTTGAATCTGGTTCATCGAGCGCTGAAAGAAGACTGGGTATTGGGGCGCTACTCCGGAACACCCGACGAGACCGCCCGCCTCTACAACGATTTGCAAAAACTGTATTTCGCCGAATACGAGCGCAAATGGCAAGACCTGATTGGGAGCCTGGCAATCGTGAAGCCCCGCGGCATTGCCGAAACAATTCAGATTCTGGACTCGATATCCGGTCCGGATACCCCGCTGCGCCCCCTGCTGGAGGCGGTGGCGGAAAATACATCTTTAACGCGGAAAACTGAAGAGCAGGTGACTGAAGATTCTTCAGGGGAGAAAAGCGATGCCATTTCGGATCCCGCCGCAAAAGCGATGGAAGCATGGACGGAGGAAACTTCCCCGCAAATGGTATCCTATCTCGAGTCCCGTTTTCGACCTCTCAACAAACTGGTGCTCCCCCAAGGGGAGGCACCGGCACCTTTGGACAGGGTGCTGGAGCGCCTCAACCTGATTCGCGACACCCTGCTGCAGATGACGACGGCAGCCAGCACCGATCGACAGGCATTGACAATCGCCGGTGAACGGATGAGCGGACAGGGCGCCATGAATTCCATTGAAGCGGTTAAGATGGAATTTGAGCGGCTGCCCGAGCCCGTCAAAAGCTGGCTGCTTTCACTGACGGCGTCTGGGTGGGAAGTCACCCTGGGCAGCGCCAAAACCGAGCTGAACAAAATATGGAAAACGGGTGTCCTTCAAAATTATCAAAAAAGTATAGATCAACGTTATCCACTCTTCATCGACAGTCGTCACGATGCCAATATGCAGGATTTCACTCGTTTTTTTGCTCCTGGGGGCCTGATTGACCGCTTTTTTGATGAAAATCTCAAACCATTTGTCGACACAACCAGGCCCACCTGGCAAGTCCTTTCAATAAATCGGAAGTCCATTAATCTGCCGAAAATGGTCCTGAAGCAGTTTCAGCTGGCTGCCGAGATTCGCGACGCCTTTTTCGCGACGGGTGGCCCCTCGCCGTCCATTGAATTTGAACTGAAGCCCATCCGGATGGACGCCAACGTGGACACGTTTTGGCTCAACATCGAGGGGCAAAAGATCCATTATCGCCACGGGCCTGCCTTGAGCAGCAGGTTTTCCTGGCCGGGACCACGACCCAGCGATGGCGTTCGGATTACCTTCCGGGCGCTCGACGGAAGAGAAACCACCCAGCAGGAAGACGGATCCTGGGCGTTGTTCAGAGCGTTCGAAAAAGCCAATTTAACCGGAATAGGAGTCCGTGACCGCTTTCAACTTACTTTTCAAGTCGGCGGCCACCATGCACTCTACGAGTTGAGGGCCAGCAGCGTCAACAATCCTTTTGGCCTGACGTCCCTACACCAATTTCGATGCCCGGAGACACTTTGATTCCCCTTTTACCCCCGATAGGCTTCTACGGTAAAGTGCCCGCACGGGGCGATTTTGTACGTCGTAGACTTCCCGAGAAATTTGTTCAGCCCTGGGATGCATGGGTTCAAAGTGCTCTGACTGCCAGCCGGGAGCAATTGGGAAAGCGCTGGATGGATGTCTATCTTTCCAGCCCAATTTGGCGATTTGTCCTTAGCCCCGGCAACTGCGGCGACGGCTCTTGGACGGGTGTGATCATGCCCAGTGTGGATAAGGTTGGCAGGTGTTTTCCTTTGACCATCGCAGCACCCTTTTCCGGCGTCGAATTGCCGTTTCTGTTTTTTTCAGGGTCCGATTGGTTCTCCCGTTTGGAGTTGTTGGCGCTGTCGACCTTGAATGATGGATTCGATCTGGAAGCATTCGATCATGAACTGCGGGAGCTTGACCCTCCCAAATCAACACATCTAGAAAAACGGTGTGAACAATGCGATTGCAAAAACGACAATGGCCGGTTGATTTTCCATGCAGGTTTGAATGAACTGAAAGACATCCAACACGCCCTGTTTGAATTTACCTCATATCTTTTGTCACGCCTTTTGGCGAAATACACCCTGTGGAAAACCAACGGTTCGGATCTGGTGGAGCCATCCTTCATTGTCTATGGCGGGCTTCCCCATTCCGCCACCGATCTCATGACAGGTCTATGGCCCAGGCCACCTTCAAAGGATTCGAGCACCTTGCTTTTGGGGCCCCTTTCACCCGCTTTTTCAGAACCGGCAGAGAGCTCTGCTTTTTCGGAGATAACAGCTAAGGAGCGCCGGCTGGGATGGCGTTCGAGTGCACGCAGCACCACTGGCAAGGTGCGGAAAATTAATGAAGACGCCTATTTGGAGCGCTCCGAAGTTGGGCTGTGGGCCGTTGCTGACGGTATGGGCGGACACAGCTCCGGGGATGTGGCCAGCAAAACGGTTGTCGAGGCCCTGGCGGACTTGTCAATTGTCGAAACCCTCGAAGATCTGATTGGCGCCACAACAGAGCGGCTGCAAAACGTCAATGCGGATTTGCTATCGATGGGCGAGCGTCGAGGGCCGGGTGAGATTATCGGCACGACCGTTGTGGTTCTTTTGGCGGTCGATGAGCGATGTGCGGTCCTCTGGGCAGGTGACAGCCGTCTCTACCAATACCGCAACGGCGTGCTTTCGCAGTTAACCGACGACCACTCTCTGAAAAACGAAATATCCAGGAAGGGGGTGTCCCACGAGGCGGATGGCGCCGTTGCCGTCGCAGATAATATCGTAACACGGGCTTTGGGTGCAGAGGCGGCCTTGATAATGGATACTTACCTTTTCGAAGCTCGGGCGGGGGACATTTATTTGCTTTGCAGTGACGGTTTGGTGAAAGAAATGAATCACCAGGACATCGCCGCAATCCTGAGCGTTGGAAATTGTGATGAAAGTGTGCAACGATTGATCGATCTTGCATTGGAGCGAGGCGCAATGGACAACGTGACGGTTGTGGTCGTGCATGCCGAAGAAATGGACGCCATGGAAAGCCGCTCGAAAAGTTGATGTCACTGATGAGCGCGCAGAGTGCCATATTCAGGCGGCTTCGAAAGCGCCTCAAATTGATGGACCGGTAAAAATTCAAAAACCAGACGGTTTCGAAAAAAGTTCAAGATCAAGGCGCGCAAATCTCAGCGGCGTGAGGCCTACTTATTTACGCCGCAGCGACTTCGAGATGCAGCGCAACGCAGCCAGCAGGCTGCCTTTTCAACTGTTTCTATCTCTTTTTCAAGCTTTGGAGCTATATGGTGGGTGTTGTCGACGTCGATCGGTTGCTGTTGGAGATTTCTCCGGAAGCCCCTTCGGGGCTAAAAGACCGGCGCTATGAGAATGACCTGTTCGAACTGGAAAACAGGATATCGAAAATAGCGGTTGAAGATACCAAGGACGAGCACGTTCAAAAAGGCGCCTGGAGGGAGATCCAAAAAAAATCGTTTCAACTGTGCAGCCGCTGTCATGACCTCCAAGCAGCAATGTACCTCACACGGGCGTTGCTGCAAACGAATGGGTTGGCAGGTTTTTCCGACGGTTTGAGACTGCTGCAGGAGCTTGTTGAGCGCTACTGGGAAAGCCTATATCCGGCTTTGGACGCATCGGAAAAGGGTGATTCCCTCAGAAGAGTTGGTATTCTGGAAGAACTCAACGATTGGCAAATTACAATCCGTCCACTGATGTCAGCGGAAATATGCGAATCGCGAGCCATCGGCAGTTTCAACCTGCGGGATATCCGTATTGCCACCGGCAGGAAGCTCGACAAACTCGTTCTGACCGAAAAGGAAAAAAAGAGTGCCCCCAACCCAAAAGTGATCGAGGCTGCTTTCAAAAGCTGCGAGCTTGAAGATTTAAAGTTGAAACGAGAGGCGACCCAGGAATCTCTGAAGCGCTTGAACCGTATCGAAACCGTATTGAAGGAAAAAATTGGCACCGCGGCAAGCCCGGACTTTCAAAGAATCTTCAATGTCCTGGAGGAAATGGATGCCATTTTAGGGCAACATCTGGCCATACGCACTTCGGAGCAAGTGGATATTCGCCCGGAACCTGAGCCGGAGAACGCCAAAAAATATGGTGAAAACAATCCTGAAAATAACGGTCAAGCACTCAAACCCATCACGCTGCAAAAAGAAAATCCTGATATGATCATACGTGACAGACAAGACATCATCCAGCTTCTGGAGCAAATCTGTCTGTATTACCAACAAAATGAACCTGCCAGCCCGGTGCCCCTGTTGTTGAGACGTGCAATGCGCCTGGTTGAAAAGGATTTTTTTGAAATCATAAAAGACCTGGCGCCTGACAGTGTTAAGCAGATCCAGTTGATCAGCGGCGCCACTGAGGAAAAGTCCTGAAAAATTTATTCTGACATTTAGGCCTAATAGCGCACAGGAAAAGAACCTTGATGGTAAGGTTTCCGATACGGCGCTTTGGTTGTTCGAACCGGCTTTACCGGTGGCTATTCAAAGAAAATCCAGGAGGTGAGACCATGGCCCAGAGCAGTCAGAAGTTCATCGGACGAAACAGGCCCCCGCGTGTTCAGATAGAATACGATGTAGAGCTTTATGGTTCTGAAAAAAAAGTTCAGATTCCTTTCGTGATGGGGGTCCTGGCGGATCTCGCCGGCAAACCCAAACCAGGTGAACCGATTACACCTGTCGAAGAGCGCAAGTTTCTCGACATCGACGTGGACAATTTCAACGACAGACTCAAGGCCATGAAGCCTCATGTCGCCTTCGACGTTCCCAACGTGTTGACGGGCGAGGGCAATCTGAAGGTTGATATAACGTTTGAGAGTATGGATGATTTTTCACCGGCAGC
>JAWOIA010000011.1:0-14371 GCA_046484885.1 Desulfosarcina sp.
CATGACTTTCATTCCACCGGTCGTAGTAACATGGCACAGGGTTTCAGCGGTCAGAGAAACCTCGAATGGTGAGGGCTCCTCCCGTCGCCTCTCTTCATTCAGACGGGCAGCGGAAAACACCTCAAATGGGCCGCAAAAATCAAGAACTTCAATATCATTAAAAAGAACAATCGCTACATTCTTTCGATTCATTTTTTCTCCAAAGTTATAATTTATCGCATCGGAAAAAGTCAAACAACGCTCTTTTTCGTCACATTTCTTCTTTGTAAGTGCCGAACGCTGAATTGAGCGGCGCGACCGGGATACCCGGGAAAAGGGTCGTTGTCGTTCCGCGACCGTTCGAATGAGCCGGCTTCTTCTCCCCAAGGCAACCATCAACGCCTGAATGGCGCCGACGCTGGTGCCGCCCACCCGCAGGATATCTTCGAGCAAGCCGCGCTGGGCCAAAACCTGCATGGCGCCGACGTAGGCGATGCCTTTAACCCCGCCGCCTTCAAAAACCAGGTTGCGAAATTGCGATGTCATCTGCGCGTCCAGGTGCCCCGCCCGTCACGCCCGCTGACGGTTGCCCCCCGTCTCGGCTCAAAACACATTCCCCCCCAGATCGGTTTGGGGATGGCCACCTGGTATTTCGGTGACCCGGTAACGGTTGGCAAAGCTGCACGTCGATTGTTAAGATTTTGATATTACGCTATCATTTTCAATCAGCCGTTGTCAATCGGTGGCTCCGTCAGGGAAATTGCTTTGTCAGGGAGTTCCCCGCGCTCGCACTTTGGGTTTGTTGGGTTGTTGAGTTTGTTGGGTTTGTTGGGTCATGGTTTTTCATTGGACGTTGGATGTTGAGCGTTGGACGTTGGACGTTCGGTTTTTTCACTTGGCCCCTTGGCTCCTCGAACCCTTTTTTGTAATAGGCTTTTTTAATTCCGTCATTCAACATTCAAAATCCAAAATTAAAAATTGTCCTTTCATTGGACGTTGAGCGTTGGGCGTTGGGCGTTGAACGTTCGGTTTTTTCACTCGGCCCCTTGAATCCTCGCCCCCTTTTTTCCACCAGTTCCGGTTGACAAACCACCCCCTGGTATCTGTATGGTAGGGTGAACGGTCGGATCACCGCTGCGAACCCCTTACGGAGACGGCAATGAACGCCGCCCCATCGCTAAAACCGGGAAAAATAGAAACCCGCATCTCAATTGTTTGCCTGGCCCTTCTGGCGGCCATCACCTCCGGCGTGTTTATCCACCAGTTCCAGTTCAACCCGGCGGTGATCGCCCTGAGGCCGGAATCCCATCAGCACGCGTTGCCGCCGCAAGTTGGTGAAACGGCCTTGGTTGACACCACCGGATCCGGGCTGGCTCCCTTTTCCCCTCCTGAAAGTTTCACCCCGGGCACGCTTTACGAAAAAATAAACGGCCGCGCAGACCTCTATCTCTCGTCGGGGTTCGTTGCCCTGAAAACCCAGCGTTTTGCCCCGGACCCACCCACCGGCAATTGGATGGAACTCTTCATCTACGACATGGGGGAGCCGCAAAACGCCTTTTCCGTCTATAGCATGCAGCGCCGGATGGATGCCGAGCCCGCGGATATCGTCCCTAATGCCTACCGCACCGCCAACGCCCTATTTTTGACCGATGGAAAAGACTATCTTGAAATCATCGGCAGCGAGGCCTCGGAAAGCCTGCAAGGCGCCATGGGGGAGTTGGCGCGTCTTTTCCTGGAACCTCGGGCGGCTGCGCCGGTGGTTCAAGCGCCGGGTTCGGGACTTTTTCCAGAGGAGGGCTTTCAACCCGAAACCTTGCAACTCATCGGCGCCAACGCCTTTGGCTACGAAGAACTGGATCAGATCTACACCGCCACCTACCAGGTTGACGGCCACCGCCTGACGGCCTTTGTATCCCAACGCTCGGACAGTGCAGCCGCATCGGCACTGGCCGAACGCTTTGGCCAAACCCTGCTGTCCTACGGCGCCACCGCAGTCGAGGAGCCCGGTTCGCTGGAGGGCGCCGCCGTGATCCAATTTTTCGACACCTACGAAATAATTTTCAGCCGCGGCCGCTACCTGGCCGGTGTTCACGAAGCGGCCAACCTGGAGGCGGCAAGCGCTCTGGCCCAGCGCCTTTCCGATCATCTGGTGGACGGATATGAAAATGACTGACCCCGCCATCAACCGCCGGGAATTTTTGGGTCGCTGCACCCGGCTGGGACTCTCGGTTGCAGCCGCCGGCGCACTGGGCATCGGCTTTTACGACAGCCAAGGGCCGGATGCAACTCCCGAAAGCAGCCCGTCGGTAACCATTCCCGATTTTTCGATCCCCGAAATGGGCGGCAAAATCTGCATCGCCAGGGGAACGGACCGCTCAGCCACCGTCAGCCAGGCCTTTGCGGCCCTGGGTGGCATGCAGGCTTTCGTCAAACCCGGCGATCGGGTTCTGCTGAAAGTCAACGCCGCCTTCGCCTCACCGCCCGTTTTGGGCGCCACCTCCCATCCGGACCTGGTGGCGGCCATGGTGCGGCTGTGCCTGGAGGCCGGCGCCGCCCGGGTGATCGTTAGCGACAACCCCATCAACGACCCGGCCTCCTGCTTCGCGCTCACCGGGATCGAAGCGGCGGCCCGCCGGGCCGGCGCGGATGTCATCCTTCCCCGCGAGGCCCTGTTCCAGCGCTTCACCCTTGACCAGGGCCGACTGATCCGGGACTGGCCGGTGCTCTATGGGCCGCTGGCCCAGGTCAACCGTGTGATCGGCATGGCTCCGGTCAAAGACCACCATCACAGCGGTGCGTCCATGACCCTGAAGAACTGGTACGGCCTGCTGGGGGGGCGGCGCAATATCTTTCACCAGGATGTTCACACCATCATCCAGGAGCTGGCCATGATGATCCGGCCCACGGCGGTGGTGTTGGACGGCATCGAGTCCATGATGACCAACGGCCCTACCGGCGGGTCGCTGTCCGATCTTAAATTCACCGGCACGTTGATCGTAAGCACCGATGCCGTGGCCGCCGATGCGGCCGGAGCCGCGCTATTGGGCAAGGAGGCCGGCGATTTGCCCTTTATCGCCAGGGCGCAAAGCGTCGGCGCCGGAACCGCCGACTACCGATCGTTGGACCTGAAAGAGATCCAGGCGGGGTAAGGCGACCTTCATGCGAATCATTACCGCCCGACGCATCAGCCAGGCTTTTTTTTTCCTGCTCTTTTTGTGGCTGTGCATGGTTGCCACGCTTGGCGAACGCTGGTGGCAGCTGCGCGGGTGGCCGGTCAACTGGCTGATCCAGCTCGATCCACTGGTGGGCCTGGGAACCCTGCTGGCCACCGGCACGCTCTATGCCGGGCTGCTCTGGGGCCTGGTGACCGTGATCGCAACCCTGGTGCTGGGACGTTTTTTCTGCGGCTGGGTGTGTCCTTTCGGGGCCCTTCACCAAGCCGTGGGGTGGCTGGCCAACCGCGGCCGCCGCTTAAAGGCGATGCGGGCGGCCAACCGCTACCACCGGGCCCAGGTGGTCAAGTACGCCATTCTGCTGTTCCTGCTCGCCGCCGCCGCCGGTGAACTGATCGGCCGGTTCCTGGGCGCCTTGGTCGCATCGCCGCTTTTGGCGGCGGGAATTGGCATCGGTCTGCTGCTGCTGCTTTTCGGCGCCGCCCACGTGTCTCAAACCGCCGGGCGCCGATGGTTGACCGGTTTTGTTGTCATCGCCGCCGCCTGGACGATCCTGGGCCTGTTCACCGACGGCTCGCGGCTGCTGGCCGCTTCGCTCCAGACCGGCCTGCTGGACCCGATCCCCCTTTTTTATCGATCGGTCAACTTGACCCTGCTGCCGCTGGTGGACGGCCACCTGTTTTCTCTCTCTCCGACCAGCCGGATCTACCCCGGTGTACTGGCCATCGGCGCCATCTTCTGGGCGGCGGTTTTCCTCAACCTGGCCGTTCCACGCTTTTACTGCCGGTTTGTTTGCCCGTTGGGCGCGCTGTTCGGCCTGCTGGGCAGAAACGCCCTGTGGCGGGTGGGTCAAAAAGGGGACGGCTGCACGGCCTGCGGGGAATGCGACCGCCATTGCGAGGGCGGGTGTGAACCGTCGACCGTGATCCGCTATCCCGAGTGCGTCATGTGCATGAACTGCCTGCACGGCTGCCGGCACACCGTGATGGGGTATCAACGCCATCCATCGGCTGCCGGAGAGGTGGCGTTGCCGGATCTGGCCCGCAGGGAGCTGATGACGGCCATCGCCGCGGGTGTGGCCGCCGTACCCCTGATGCGGTTGGCCGGCATGACCGGCGAAGCCTGGAACCCGGCCATCGTCCGCCCACCGGGCACGCTTGCCGAAACAGCCTTCCTGCAGCGCTGCATCAAGTGCGGCCAGTGCATGCGGGTCTGCCCCACCAATGTGATCCACCCGGCAGGCTTTCAGGCCGGTGTTGAAGGCATCTGGACGCCGGTTTTGAACTTTCGCATCGGCACCAGCGGCTGCCAGCAGGGCTGCATCGCCTGCGGTAACCTCTGCCCCACCGCCGCCATCCGACCGATCACCCTGGATGAACGGCTCGGGACCGGCCAATTTGCCGCCCGCGGACCGATTCGGATCGGCACGGCCTTTGTCGACCAGGGGCGCTGCCTGCCCTGGGCCATGGACCGTCCCTGCATCGTCTGCCAGGAGAACTGCCCGGTCAGCCCCAAGGCGATCTTTACCCGGGAAGTATTCCGGCCGGTCCGGCTCGACGGCGATCTGCGCGTGCGGAACATGGACGGCAACCGTCTCTACCTGGCAGGGCCCACGCTGCCCTTCGGCCGGTTTGCCGGCGGAGACCACTATGTGACGGTGGGGGACAATGGGGACATCGCGCCCGTCCGGATTGTGGAAACCGAAACCGACGCCATTACGCTTGAAAACAACCCGTTTGTCGAAACCGCCCTTGCGGGGGACCGGGTGGCGGTGCAGGTAAGGCTGCAGTTGCCCTTCGTGGACCCGGCCCGCTGCATCGGGTGCGGCGTTTGCGAACACGAATGCCCGGTCAAGGGCCTGCGCGCCATTCGGGTTACGGCTGAAAACGAAACCCGCGAACGGCGGCACCGCTTGCTGCTTTAGCGGCCTGGCAACAGCTGCAGCCAGGATGTCGACGATTGACTGGCTTAAACTCATCTACCCAAACCAAACCGAGCGAGGTAACCCATGAATGGTAAACCACCTACCCTGTCCCGTCGTTCCTTCATAAAAACCGCCGGCGCCGCAGGCTTGGGGTCCGCCCTGGCCCCGTTGCTGGGACGCGGGATCATCCCCTCACCCACCCCGGCCCAAGCCGCCACAGACACCACGATGCCCCAACGACCCTTCGGCAGATCCGGCATCCAAGTCCCCATTCTCTCCCTGGGGGGGATGTTCGACATCCCTTCCAACCAGACCATGCTCAAGCAGGCCGTCCGCTGGGGGGTCACCTACTGGGATACGGCCAGCGTCTACAGCGGCGGTCGCAGTGAAGTGGGCATCGGGCAGTACTTCAACAGCTACCCCGCCGAGCGGGAAAAGATTTTCCTGGTCACCAAATCCACCGCCCGCTCCCACCGGGGTATGAGCAACGACCTGGCCACCTCCCTGGAGCGGATGAACACCGATCACGTCGACCTCTTTTTTGTCCACGCCATCCGGGACGCATCCGGCATGGACAGCGCCATGCGCGACTGGGCCAACGAGCAGAAGGCCGAAGGCCGCATCCGCCTTTTCGGGTTCTCGACCCACTCCAACATGGAGCGATGCCTGCTCGACGCCGCGCGACTGGATTGGATCGACGGCATCATGATGACTTACAACTTCAGACTGATGCATGAAAAAAAAATGCAGGAGGCGGTCAACGCCTGCGTGGATGCCGGCATCGGGCTGACTGCCATGAAAACCCAGGGCGGTGGTGGGGTGGAGACCAGCTCGTCCCGCGAACTGGAACTGGCCGGCCGCTTCCTCCAGAAAGGGTTTAGCGACAAACAGGCCAAGCTCAAGGCGGTGTGGGAAAACCCGCAGATTTCTGCCATCTGTTCGCAGATGCCCACCATGTCGATCCTGATGGCCAACATCGCCGCGGCGCTGGACCGCACATCGCTGACTGCCAGCGATCGGCAACATCTGGACGACTACGCCCGGCAGACCTACGCCCACTATTGCGCCGGCTGCACCCGGATTTGCGAAACGGCGGTCGCCGGCAACATCCCCGTGGGCGATGTCATGCGCTGCCTGATGTACGCCCGCTCTTACGGGGCGGTGCAAGAGGCCCGAAACCGCTTTGCCCGGATTGGCGCTGACCGCATCGCACGGTTGGCCCGGCAGGATTACAGCCTGGCCGAGGCCCGCTGTCCTCGACGCCTGCCCATCGCCCGCCTGATGGGCGAGGCCATCCGGGAACTGGCCTGACCGGGCACATTTGTCTTGACCCGCGGGGGAATTTGGGCAAAAGGAGTCGCCATTGGGTCCGTTTTCCACCGCAGCATCCAGCACTGGAGAAACCATGGATCTTGAATGCGTGATTTACGACAAGCAGGAGGGGGTGGCCGTTATTCGACTCAATCGTCCCCAGGTGCTCAATGCCATGAACAAGCGGCTCTGGCTCGATATGCAGGCCGCCTTGTCCGACGCCCGTGAGGATGATGGGATCAAGGTGGTGGTCATCACCGGCCAGGGGCGGGCCTTTTCCACCGGGGCCGACCTCAAGGAGTCCAAAACCCGCTCCATCGAAGCCTACCGGGACTACCTGGTCTCGCTGCAGGAAGTATCCAGAATGATCATCCGCTTCGAAAAGCCGACCATCGCCGCCATCAACGGTTTCGCCATCGGCTCCGGATACGAGCTGGCCCTGGCCTGTGACATCCGTGTCGCCGCCGAAGAGGCCAAGATCGGCAGCCCCGAAGCCAAAGTCACCTCGTCGGTCACCGGCGGCGCCTTTCGGTTGGTCCAGGATCTCATCGGCCCCGGCAAAGCCCGTGAGCTGCTCTTTACCGGTGAGTATATTGACGGTCTGGAAGCCCAGCGCATCGGCCTGGTCAACCGGGCGGTACCCTCGGACAAACTGATGGAGACGGTCATGGAAATGGCCGCCACGATCGCGGCCAACTCGGCTTTCTCGCTCAAGATGATCAAAAAGGGGTTGAACATGGCAGCGGGCGAAGTGAGCCTGGAGGCGCTGATGGACTTTGAGGTGGAGGCCTGCCTGGCCTGCGTCTCGACCAAGGAGCGTCAAACCTCTCTGACGGCGTTTGAGGAACGCAAGAAGTAATGCCCCAATCGCACCGCCTGGGCCCGTTTGGACCGTTTTCCAGCAACCTCAAACAGGGAGGAACAGGGAACCATCATGGGACTCGAACATGTTTTGAACGCCCAATCCGTCGCCGTGGTGGGCGCATCCAAAGTGCCCACCAAACGGGGTTATCAAACCATCCGGACCCTGCTGAACGAGGGCTACGAAGGGGCCATCTACCCGGTCAACCCCAAAGAGAGAAGCATCATGGGGCTGCGCTGCTACCCCTCCGTGTCGACCATTCCGGGCGAGGTGGATGTGGCCCTGATCGCCACGCCGGCCCGCACCGTTCCGGCAGTCCTGGAGGACTGCGGCAAAAAGGGCGTCAAGGGGGCCATTATCCTGGCCACCGGGTTCGGCGAGACCGGGGCCGCGGGCAGGACCCTGGAGGGCGAAGTGCTGCAGGTGGCCCAACGCAACCATATCCGCCTGATCGGGCCCAACACCTCCGGCATGATCAACCTAAAGGACAATCTCAACCTGGTGGGGCTCAAGGACGCCCCCAAAGGCGATATCGCCCTTTTGACCCAAAGCGGCAACATGGCCTTGACGCTGATCACTGAAGCCAAGCTCCAGAGCCGCAAGGGCTTCACCTACTATGTGGGGGTGGGCAATGAGGCCGACATCCGCTTCCACGAGTATCTGGAATTTTTCACTCAGGATCCGGACACCCGTGCCATCCTCATGTACGTGGAAGGCATGCATGAGGGGCGTAAATTCCTTCAGCAGGCTTACAAGACCACCGAAAAAAAGCCGGTGATCCTGCTCAAGAGCGGGCGTTCTTCAACCGGCAAGCAGAGCGCCGGTTCCCACACCGGCGCTCTGGCCGGCATGTCCGAGGTGGCCAAGGGGGCCTTCGAACGGGCCGGCATCGTCGTCATTGAAAACTCAGACGAACTCTTTCCGGCCGCCGAGACGCTGTCGAGCCAGCCGCCCATTAAAAACAACCAGATCGCCATTCTGGCCGATGGCGGGGGACACGCCACCATCGCCGCCGACGCCCTCACCGATCTCGGGGTCGGCATCCCCGAGCTCGAGGAGCGGACCAGGGCCAAGCTGCGGGCCATTCTGCCCGGCGGCGCCTCGGTGAGAAACCCCATCGATGTGGCCGGCGGCACCGACGACAACCCGGCCATCTTTGCCGATTGCGCCGACATTATCCTGGCCGACCCCCATGTGGGCGGACTGCTCATCGTGGGGCTGTTCGGCGGCTACGGCATCCGTTTTGCCGAAAGCCTGGCCCTGCCGGAAGAAGACGCCGCCCACCGCATGGGAAAGATGGTGAAAAAACGCAACAAGGCCATCGTGGTCCACAGCCTCTACAACTCGGAAAAACCCCACAGCCTGGATCTGCTGCGCTACTACGGGGTGCCGGTTTACGGCAGCCTGGATGTGGCCTGCAAGTGCATCAGTGTACTGGCCCAGTACGGCCGGTACCTGCAAAGCTACCACGCTGTGTCCAACTTTGTTCTCAACTGGGGGGTCAAGGCCAAACCCCAGGGTCAAAAGCTCATCGACAGGGTCTATCAGCAGGGTCGAACGGCCTTGCTCGAATCCGAAGCCAAGGCGCTGCTCCGGCTTCACGGCGCGGCAGTCACGGAGGATGTGACGGTTAAAACGGTGGCGGGGGTGGCCGAGGCCGCGGCTCGCTTGGGTGGTCCGGTGGTATTGAAAATCGCTTCGCCGGACATTCTCCACAAAAGCGACGCCAAGGGGGTCCGCCTCAACCTTTCGGGCAAGGAGGAGGTGGAAAAGGCCTTTCGGGAGATCCTGGCCAGTGCCAAGGCCTACAAACCCGATGCCCGCATCGACGGCGTGCTGGTGTCGCCCATGGTGGAAAAAGGGCTCGAGGTGATCATCGGCACCAAAATCGACGATCAGTTCGGCCCCGTGATCATGTACGGTCTGGGCGGCGTGTTGGTGGAAATCTTGAAGGATGTGGCCTTTCGGGTACTGCCCATCTCCCGGCTCAATGCCCAGCGCATGATTCTGGAAACCAAGTCCCACCCCATTTTAAGCGGCGTGCGCGGTGAGCCGCCCTACGACAAGAAGGCCCTGATCAACCTGCTGTTGACCTGCTCGGAGATTATCGAATCCTACCCCCAGATCCAGGAGATGGATCTGAACCCGGTCATCGTTCACTATCAGGGGCTGAGCATCGTCGACGCCCGGATCCTTCTGAAGCCCGAGGCCGAGAAAGAGGGGGCTGACCCAGCCGCGTGAACCGGATTTTTCTGGGTATTGTGCTCGCCGCCGTCCTCTTTGCCGCCTGGAAGCAGGTAAGCGTTGAGCCGGCAACGGGTCAGGCGTCGCCCATGGAGGCCCTCTCCGCCGCCATGGTGGACTCGGCCGGCGGTGCCGTGGAACTGGCCATCGGGCTGGTGGGGGTGATGACCCTCTTTCTGGGCCTGATGAAGGTGGCCGAAGCCGGGGGCATGCTCACTATCCTGGCCCGCCTGATCCGGCCGCTGATGGTGCGCCTCTTCCCGGAGGTGCCGGCCGACCACCCCGCCATGGGCGCCATGATCCTCAATCTGTCGGCCAACGCCCTGGGTCTGGGTAACGCGGCCACCCCTTTCGGCATCCGCGCCATGCAGGAGCTGGACCGTCTGAACCCGCACCCGGGAACCACAACCAACGCCATGGCCCTGTTCCTGGCCGTCAACACCTCCAGCGTGACCCTGCTTCCCACCGGCGTCATCGCCCTGCGCGCCGCAGCGGGCAGCGCCGATCCGGCGGCCATTCTGCCCACCACCTTGCTGGCCACCATCGGCTCAACCAGCGTGGCCATTCTGGCAGCCAAACTCTACCAACGCTTCAGCCCCCGGCCGGAACCGGCATCGGACGCAGCGACGGGTGTTCCCAAGGCGACGATCGACGCGGAGTCGACGCCGCCGGCAACCCAAGGAGCCTACCCGCTCTGGGTGAGCCTGTTGGCGCTGGCAACCCTGGCGGCTCTGATCCCCGGCGCCATCCTTTTCGGCCGGTCCCTGTCCCCCTGGATCCTGCCGGGCCTGATGGCGGGATTCCTTGTTTTCGGAGCCGTGCGGCGGGTCTCCATTTATGAGGTTTTCGTCGAGGGTGCCAAGGAGGGCTTTCAGGTGGCCCTGCGCATCATCCCCTACCTGGTCGCCATCCTGGTGGCCGTGGGCATGCTGCGGGCCAGTGGGGCCCTGGATCTGCTGGTAGGCGCCCTGGCGCCGGTCACCGCACGCTTCGGCTTGCCGGCCGAGGCGTTGCCCATGGCCCTGATGCGCCCCCTGAGCGGGTCCGGTGCCTACGGTATTCTGGCCGCCATCATCAACGACCCGACCATCGGCCCGGACAGCTACACCGGATTCCTGGTCTCCACCTTGCAGGGTTCCACCGAGACCACCTTTTATGTCATGGCCGTCTATTTCGGGGCGGTACAGGTGCGTCGCATGCGCCACGCCATGGCCGCCGCCTTGACCGCCGATGCCGCCGGGGTCATATTTGCCGTCATCGCCTGCTACCTGTTTTTCTCATTCGGGTCGGTTTAAACCGTCTTCCGCCAACACCCGCTCCAGAGCGTCGACCAAAGCGTCGGCATGCTGGAGTGAGAAGATCAGGGGTGGCTTGAGTTTGAGCACATTGTGCAGGGGACCGTCGGTACTGATGAGAAATCCGTAATCTTTGATGCGGTTGCAGATGTAGGCCGCCTGTTCCGTCGCCGGGGCCAGCGTGTCGTGATCCGTGACCAGCTCCACCCCCAGGTAAAGCCCCAGCCCGCGCACATCGCCGATCAGCGGCGATTTTGGCTTCAGGGCCGACAACCGTTCCAGCAGGTAGGCCCCCACCTGACGGGCGTTTTGCTGAAGCTTTTCACTTTCAATTACATCCAGCACGGCTAGGCCCACTGCGCAGGAGACCGGGTTGCCGCCATAGGTGTTGAAATACTCCATACCGTTGTGAAAGGCCGCGGCGATCGCCGGTGTGGTCACCACAGCGGCCACGGGATGGCCATTGCCCATGGGTTTGCCCAAGGTGACGATGTCCGGCACCACCGCCTGGGACTCAAAGGCCCAGAAATGGGTCCCGGCCCGGCCGAAACCCACCTGAACCTCATCGGCGATGCACACCCCGCCGGCGCAACGCACATGGCCGAAGGCAGCCTCCAGATACCCTTCGGGCAGGATGATCTGGCCGCCACAGCCCAGCATGCTTTCGCAGATAAACGCAGCCACTTGGCGTCCCGCGGCATCGATCCGGTCGACAGCGCGCTGGACGTAGCCGGCATAGGCTTTGCCGGATGCCGGCCCGGTGCCCTTGTGAGGCCCGCGGTAGCCGCAGGGCATGGTCACGGTCTGAACCCAGGCCGGCGCGCCCGTCCCGCCGGGTCCGCGGTGCTTGTAGGGGCTGACATCGATAAGCCCCTGGGTATTGCCATGGTAGGCGCCGTCGACGGTGATAATGTCCTGCCGCCCCGTGTAGGTGCGCGCCAAGCGCAGGGCCAGTTCGTTAGCTTCGCTGCCGCTGCAGACGAAAAAGCAGACCCTCAGCGGGTCAGGAAAGGTTTCCGACAGGCGGCGGGCATAGGTCACGATGGCGTCGTGCAGGTAGCGCGTATTGGTGTTGAGCACCGCCATCTGCCGCCGTCCGGCCGCCACCACCGCGGGGTGGCAGTGACCGACGTGACAGACGTTGTTGACTCCGTCCAGGTATGGCTGCCCCGTGTCGGTGTAAAGGGCCGCCCCCACTCCCCGGACGATTTTAAGCGGCCGATCGTAGGCGATGCTGAGATTTTTTCCCAGATGCTTTTCGCGTAAGGCCAGGATTTGATCCACCGAAGGGCCGTCGACCGCGGGCCCCACCCGGGTCAGGCCCAGGACGGCACTCGGGTCCGGGCACAGGGCCGTCCACACCCGGCGCTGACTGGGTCGGGCTAGGCCGGGAAAGCTGCCCTCCAGCCCCAGCAGGTCGATGATGAGCTGGAAGTGCAGGTGTGGGGCCCAGCCGCCGTTTTCAGACGTCATACCGATGGTGCCGATAGGCTGGCCGGCGGCCACAGCCGCACCCCTTTCCAACCCCTCCAGGGAACTGGCCGCCAGATGACCGTATAGGGCATAAAAGGGCGTGCCATCGCCGGTCCGATGGGCCAACAAAATAGTGGGGCCGTAATCCAGACGGGCGTCGTTATTGGCAAAGCTGTGAATCCGCCCCTGCATGAAGGCATATACCGGTTCCCCCGGCTGCACGAACAGGTCCACCCCCAGATGAAGGGTCCGGTACTCCGGGGCCGTGTCGGTGGCCACCGTGAAGGCATCGGCGCTGGTTATCAACCGGGCCTCACCATAGCGACCGACACCCAGAGCCGTGCCGGCGTCGGCCATCAACCGGAAAATGCGGCGAGTCATGCCCTCGGCGGCGGTTTTCTCGGGCCCGGCAACCAGCAGGGGCGAGCCGACACGCAAGTCGATGATCGCCGGGTCGGGCGACAGCAATGAAGGGTTCACCACCGGCTGCAACGACTCCCGATTGGCCGCCAACCAGGCCGCAACCGTGCGGCTGCGGGGCTCCGGGTCCCAGCCGCAGGCATCTCGGAACAGGGCCTCGGCAAACCCCGGGCTGACCTGCGCCAGCCTGAAGAGCAGGTCCCAGGCCGGCTGCTGCGAGATGCGCAGATAGGCGTTTTCCGGCGCCAGGCGACTCTGCCGGGCGCTGTGACAGACGCTGGTGCACAGGCGCATGCAGATCAGATCATAGAGCACCGCCAGCTCGGCTTCTTCCAGGGAAAGCGCCTGGTGATAACCGCCCACCACCGCAACGGCGGCAGTCAAGGGGTCGGTTTTGCCCATGAGGGCATACGCGCAGGCGATGGCCAGCTCGTTGACCGTGTGTGAATGGACCATGTCCCCGAAATCGATCAGTCCGCTGACCCGGTTGCCCCAGCGGCCGTGAGGCGAGGCCAGCACGTTGTAATCGTTGCCGTCGCTGTGGATCACGCTGCTGCGCAGGGTCACCAAACGGGGGGCCGTGAGCGTTCGGTAACGCTCGAGCAGCACCTCGACGCACTGGCGCTGCGCGCCATCACCCAGGTGCGCAATACCCGCGGCCACCACCGCTTCACAGCAGGCCAGATCCCAATGAAATGCCCGACGGGCCGCTGGGTGATCGAAATCCAGGAGCGCCCGATCGATGCGGCCCAGAAACGAACCGAGACTGAAGAGCAGCTCCGGGTCATGGGGATTGACCCTGGCAAACGGTTTTCCCGGCAGCCAGGTGAGCAGGCGCACGTAGTGGGAGGCACCGCCCCGACCGGGAACCGCTAGGATCGCTTCACCGCCGGGGCCCGCCCAGACCCGCGGACAGGGGTCAGCGTCGCCAAACCGGCCGCCCCCCGTATCCAGAAGGTGCGCCATGGCCCGGTTCTGAAGCTCCAGCACCTCCCGAGCCTCGGTGGCATTGGCGATTTTAAGGACGAAGCGGCGGCCCTGGTCATCGGTCAGCCGAAAATTCTGATCCCGCTCACTGGGCAGGCTTTCGGCGCAGGTGTTTACCCGGAACAGATCCCTGGCCACGGCAATTGCCTGGCGTTCACTGAAACGGGGGGCCTGTCTCAACAGATTCGACATCGTGTGCAATTCACCTTTCGTGAAAATTGTCGGTAACGCCTGCGGTGCACCGACTGGGTTTGCAAACTCGCTGCGCTCACACCCGGGCCTGGCTGAGCCCGGGGCCCTGAGTACCCGCGATACGTACACCATCGGATGGTGAAATAAAAGAAAAGGATCATGGGGTCGAAAAACGAGGCTCACCGATTGGCGTCGCAGACCGCTTTCCCAGGGCGGCCCGCGATTGCCCGGCTTGCATTGGTGCTTGGCATTGACTTTAAATGCATTCTCCCTTAGCCTGACGATGGCTCTTTAATGACTTTGAAGTAATTTCAACCCAGGTCGGGTGTACGACCCGGAATCCGATTGAAAATTGCCAGAACCCCGGAAACCGCGTGTTCCACCCCAGCGCTGCCGTTTCACGATCCGTACCCCAGGGAGGTGCCGATGACCAAAAAAAGAGGCAAACCAGTGAGTTTTGACGCCATGGTCAAATTTTTCATGCACAACTACAACATCCCCACCAAGCGGG
>JAWOIA010000079.1:0-6495 GCA_046484885.1 Desulfosarcina sp.
CCACAAGAAGAAAAATTGACAGGATATCCAGGGATGATTAATAAAACTATTAGGGGTAATTTATATGCTTTTCTTTGTCCGTGCCCCTCACACCTCTACATTTCTCCCTATTTTTGAGCCCTGATACGAACCGGATTCCTTAAAGTTTTTGCCAAAAATTAGACATTTTCCAAAGCAAAATTTATCACCCTTCATAAAAAATAACCGGCTGATTTATAGAGAATAAATTGCTGGAATAAAGTCAGATGCGAAGGGAGAAAAGGATGAACACTTCCAAATATCGGGTCGATGTTGGACGTTATGCCAAATGTATAGAGGTTTCAAAACGGGTGCGGTGGGACATTGAAAGCGATGTAATACGTGGTCGAAAGTTCGATTTTGCACAGAAATTCCTTCCGGACGGCATCTCAAAAGTCGATAAGCTTGAATTTTTAAACGATGATGAAAAAAGACTTCTTAGCCAGATTCAGGGGCGAACATATGCCAACATGTTTGGATTCGTTGAGCGATTTATCACCGCCAAGGTTCTTGAAGTCACTCGCGATCACTGGTTGGGAGAGCAGACGGCGTTGGAAGCCCTGATTCGATTCAGTGATGAGGAATTGAAGCATCAGGCGCTGTTTCGCCGGATCGAGAAGATGATGGCGGATGGGATGCCCGAAGGCTACAAGTTTTTGCCTGACCCTGATGCGGTAGCTGCAGCCGTATTGAGAAATTCATCCTGGGCTGTGTTGGCACTTATCCTGGAAATAGAGCTTTTCACCCAGGAGCATTACAAACAGAGTATCGAACCGGATGAAAACCTTTCTGAGTTGTACAAGGATATTTTCTTGTTTCATTGGAAAGAAGAAACCACGCATGCAATGATGGACGAGTTGGAATGGCCGCGTGAAGACA
The DNA here is from genome assembly GCA_046484885.1 of Desulfosarcina sp. Lineage (GTDB taxonomy): Bacteria > Desulfobacterota > Desulfobacteria > Desulfobacterales > Desulfosarcinaceae > Desulfosarcina. The sequence continues at coordinate 898 of JAWOIA010000079.1, forward strand.
GCAAACTTTCCCCTGAAGAGCGTGCTCGGGCGATTGACGAATTGATAGCACTTGTTGCCGATGTAGATGGTATACTGCAAAATCAAAGCGTTGCCGATGTGGATTACTTCCTTAAAACTTGTAAGGGTTCTTTCACCGATGAAGAAGTTCAGTGGATAAAATCCGGGGTTCTTGAAGCATATCGTTGGCAATATATTTTCTCCGGAGTTGAGCATCCACGCTTTCAAAAACTCTACAAAGAGCTGACCACTGAGGAACAGCGTCAGCGTGTTGGGGCAGCCTTGGCGACGCTAAATTAACATGGATCTTATTTATTCAAATGATCGAAAATTTTTTGCCAATAGCAATTCCCATGATTTAACAAAAAAGTGAACAGGAGGGCATTATCATGGAAAATGAAAAAAGCAAATCAAATATAGTTAACGGCATCGATACAGATGGCGTCAAAGCTTTAATCGGCCATGTTGCAGAAGATCCGGCCAACGCGATTACTCACTGGCATGTCGAAAGCTCGTGGAAAGGGGGGACAAGATCAGATACCAAGGTTAGCGGTTACGGCTTTGGCAAGCAGCATATCAAGAAAAATTTCACCATCCAGATTGATGAGCCAACCGAACTTGGTGGAACCAACCAGTTTGCCAATCCCCAGGAGTATCTTTTGGCAGCCATGAATGGCTGTATAATGGTCGGCTATGTGGTGGGTTGTTCAATGGAAGGGATTAAACTAGAAGAGCTCAAAATTGAAACTGAAGGGGATATTGATCTGCGTGGATTTCTGGGTCTTGATCCGAAGGTAAAGCCCGGATATGACGAAATTCACTATACCGTACATATCAAAGGGAATGGAACACCGGAACAGTTCCAAAAAGTCCACGAAACAGTTTGCGCTACCTCCCCCAATCGATTTAACATATCTAATGCGATCAAGCTTAATTCAAAGCTGGTTGTGGAATAATTAAAATCGGCAGTTCCAACTGCTTTGAGTTTACGATTGCTTAATGTATCAAATTCTGGCCGAGGAAGTTTACAATAAAAACTGCGATAGTCTCTTTTGATGGCCCCGTAAAAAATCAAGCGGCCAATCTGAGGTCGGCCGAAGCCGCTGCGGGCTCATGGCCAAAGATCGGTTTAAAATTTTTCACGCAAGCTTGGACGCGTTCTTTGAAAACCCGACTGGCGCTTAAAATGACCCCAAATCGGCCGTTTTTGGCGGCCAAGGCCTTTGTCCTGACTCGCCGGACCCTGGCGCCTGGTAAACGGGTTGAAACCGAGACTAACCACAAGGAGGTGTTCGTGATCCATCAATTCGACACGGTGATCGTCGGCTCCGGCGGTGCCGGGCTTTATGCCGCACTGGAGGCCAGCCAGCAATCCAAAACGGCGGTTCTCTCCAAGCTTTACCCCATCCGCAGCCATACCGGCGCCGCCCAGGGCGGCATTAGCGCCGCATTGGGTAATGTGGAGGAGGACAAACCCGAATGGCACGCCTTCGACACGGTCAAGGGCGGTGACTACCTCGTTGATCAGCAGGCGGCCAAAATACTTACCGAAGAGGCCGTCCAGGCAGTCTACGATCTGGAAAACCGCGGCCTGCCATTTAACCGTACGCCTGAGGGACGCATCGACCAGCGCCGCTTCGGCGGGCACACGCGCAATTTTGGCGAGGGCCCGGTTTGTCGGGCCTGTTATGCGGCCGATCGTACGGGTCACATGATCCTGCAGACCCTCTACCAGCAGTGCATCAAAAACGAAGTGGCTTTTTTCGACGAGTTTCAGGTCGTGGATCTGCTCCTGGACGGGACCACCACCCAGGGTGTCGTGGCCGTGGAACTGGCCACCGGCGAGCTACACGTTTTTGCCGCCAAGGCCGTCCTGTTCGCCACCGGCGGATTCGGGCGCATGTTCAAGATCACCTCGAATGCCTACGCCAACACCGGTGACGGCCCCGCTGTATGCGCCCGACGCGGAATCCCTTTGGAAGACATGGAGTTCTACCAGTTCCACCCCACCGGCATCATGGGGCTGGGCATCCTGATATCCGAAGCCGTGCGCGGCGAAGGCGGTATCCTGCGCAACCGTGACGGGGAGCGCTTCATGCAGCGCTACTCGCCGACACTGCTGGATCTCGCCCCCCGGGACATCGTCGCCCGGTCCATACTGACCGAGATCCGCGCCGGCCAAGGGATCCGCGGGGATCGCAAGATCGACGACTACGTCCATCTGGACGCCACCCACCTGGGCAAGGCGGTCCTTGCCAGCAAACTGCCCGACATCACCGGATTCTGTAAGACTTACCTGGGTATCGATCCGGCCGAGACGCCCATCCCGGTGTTGCCCACGGCGCACTATGCCATGGGCGGCATCCCCACAGACGTGCATGGACGGGTGATTTTGGACGGTGCCGGAACCATTGTCCGCGGACTTTATGCGGCCGGGGAATGTGCATGCGTTTCCGTGCATGGGGCCAACCGTCTTGGGACCAACAGTCTGCTCGACCTGGTCGTGTTCGGCCGGCGGGCCGGTAAGCACATCGGCGGCTATGTGAAGCAGGCCGACATGCCCCAGCCCAACGCAACCGCCGCCGACGAGGCGCGTGCCTTTATCGGTCGCCTGACCGACGGCTCATCCGGACCCCACGGTGGGCACATCACGGATGAGATGCAGACCACCATGATGGAAAAAGTGGGAATTTATCGCAACGAGAGGGAGATGCAGGCGGCCGTGGATGACATCCAGGCCCTGCGGCAGCGCTACCGGTCCGTGCGCGTGCAGGACACCGCCAAGCCCTTTAATACCGACCTGCTGGAAATCATCGAACTGGGCAACCTGCTGGATCTGTCGCTGCTGACGGCCGCGGCAGCCCTAAATCGCCGGGAAAGCCGCGGAGCCCACAGTAGAGAAGACTTCTCGGAAAGAGATGACGACAATTGGCTCAAGCACTCCCTATCCTATCTGGAAGGCGATACGGTCAGGCTTGACTCCAAAGCAGTAGACACCAGCATATGGGAACCCAAACCGCGCACTTATTGACTCCAAGGAGCCGATCATGAACATCATCCTCAACATCCAGCGATACAATCCCGACGTCGACGACGCCCCCTACTTCCAGGAATACAGTGTGGATGTGAGTCCCAACCAGCGGCTGCTGGATGCTTTGATACTGGTCAAACGCTTTCAGGACGGCAGCCTGGGGTTTCGCAAGAGCTGTGCCCACGGCGTCTGCGGGTCCGATGCCATGCGTATAAACGGCAAGGACGGCCTGGCCTGTAAGACCCTGGTCAAGGAGGTCGTCCAAAAGGACGGCGATACCGTCACGCTGGCACCGCTCAGATACCTGCCGGTTCAGCGCGATCTGATCGTCAACCAGTCTGAGTTTTTTAAGAAGTACCGTTCGGTCAAGCCGTTTCTGATCAACGACGAACCGGTGGCGGAAAAAGAACGCATACAGTCACAAGACGAACGCATGCAATTCGACGACACCACCAACTGCATCCTGTGCGCCTCGTGCTACTCGGCCTGTCCGGTTCTGCAAGACAATGCCGATTTTCTTGGACCGGCGGCCATTGCCCAGGCTTACCGCTTTAACGCCGACACGCGTGATCGTGGGTTCGAGGCGCGCCTGGCAGTGCTGGATCAACCCGATGGTGTGTGGCCCTGCCAGAACCATTTCAAATGCACGCAATCCTGCCCGCGCTCCATTCTGATTACCAAGCGGATCAACCAGACCAAACGCCTGATCGAAAAGCACAAGGAGAAGAAGGCCGACACGTGACAGGGTGCTGAGTGCGACGTCTCAATGGGGCGTATCAAAAGGGTCCAGCAGCATCTCGGGATGATCGGCATCATCCCCCTTGGCCTCGGGGTGGCTATTGATGAAGCGGGCACAGGCGTTCCAGCGCAAAACGGCATCCTGGTTATTCGGGTCGCAGCCGGCTAGCGCTTCCCCATAGGCTTTCATGGCTTTGACAAACCAATCATAAGCCACGGTGCCTGAACCCGGGCCACCCTTATTGAAATGAAATTTGGCCCGCCGCTCGAACACAATCCCGCTATAATAGGATTTGCAGTAGGCGCTGTCCAGCCGGTTTACGATATCCTGGGCCTGTTCAAATGAGGGGTTTAGACCGCTTTCGGAAAACTTGTCGGTCAATGCCAGCAAGAGGACGATTAAGGCCTCCTGATTGTCGGGAGCGACCGCCAGGATGTCCAGGCAGATGCTTTCGGCCCCGTCCGGTTCATTGAGCATGCGATAACTTTTGGCCATGTCGAGCGCCGATGGAACCGCTTCGGGGTTGAGGGTTTTCAGTTCAACCATATCGGCCTCCCTTCCGGTTAAGTTGACAGCTGCCTTCGATATTTGGAATTTAATAATATACGAAGTATTCACTTATTTTCAAGTGGCGGTCACCAACCAATGACGGCAACGGGTATCTTGCATGGACATTGAAGACAAGCTGACCATACTGGCCGATGCGGCCAAATACGATGTTTCCTGCGCATCCAGCGGCAGCCGCCGCATGGCATCGAGGCCACATGAAGGCCGCCTGGGGCCAAAGAAAGCATGCAGCCGGTAAGTGCATCTGGCACCCATGACCAGTAAAGGAGGCGATATGGCAAGTATAGAAGACCAGGCAAACAGGTTTCTGGCCGGCGAGGACCTGGCTTTCGACGAGGCGGACGCCCTGTGGTAAGCCTTGAAGAGGGCCGGTGAGCTGTCGCTGGCAAGGGCGGTGCTCGAAAGGATCCGGGACGGTGAGGGCCTTCTCGACGGGCTGCCGAAAAACCGCAAGGACAAGGAGCGGCTTTGTCAGCAGGAGGCCCTGCTGATCAGCAAGGACCCGGAGATAAACTCGGCGGTGCGCCACAACCTGGCGCTCGAGACCCTGGGCGAGGAGTTCGACCTGAAAGACCCAGGGCTGGACGGTGACGCCGAGACCCTGGGCATCGCCGGCGGCATCCTCAAGCGACGCTGGCAGGAACTCGGACAGCTGGGGGACTTGAAGCAGGCGGCCGAGTACTACCGACGTGGCGCCGTCGGTGACGATCTTGGCGACGATGCCTACGCCCACATCAATGCCGCTTTCCTGGAGAACCTGCTGGCAGAGGCCGGTGACGAGCCGGACGAGCGCCGCCGTCACGCAAGCGATCTTCGAAAACGGATCCTGCGGGATCTTCCGGTGAAGCCCGACAACTGGTTCAACGCGGCCACCCGGGCCGAGGCACATGTGGGCCTCGGGTTATTCGAAGAGGCCACCGCCGCTCTTCGGACCGAGGCCAGGCCCGACCCCTGGGAGCTTGAAACAACCGCCCGGCAGCTTGCGACCCTGGCCCACATCAGGGAGGAAAAGCCCATGGAGAAGCCGGAGGTGCGGCGCCTTTTCGAGACCCTGCTGGGGGGTTCGGCGGAAGCGACGCGCTCAGCCCTGGTGGGCAGGGTCGGCCTGGCGTTATCCGGCGGCGGGTTTCGCGCCTCGTTCTACCATCTGGGAGTTCTGGCGCGCTTGGCCGAGCTGGATGTCCTGCGCAACGTCGAAGTGCTGTCCTGCGTCTCCGGCGGAAGCATCGTGGGCGCCTGCTACTGGCTGGCCCTGCGCAAGC
>JAWOIA010000121.1:0-5019 GCA_046484885.1 Desulfosarcina sp.
TTTCGGATCGCGGCTGGCCGGCGGCTGCACCCTGGGGTTGTTCATCTCCGGATCGACGCAACTGGCCGTCAGCGGTCTTTATTTCGGCATCGTCATTTTTGCCGTGGCCATGCTCACCGCCCGGCTGATCTTCGGGAAAACAGCCCAAGGGGAGGATATCCAATGACACAAATTTGGCTGGGACTCTTTTCGGGCATCGCCTTCGGATTCGTCATCCAGCGCATCGGAGCCACCGACGCCCATCGCATGGCCCGATCGCACCTGATGCTGGACGCGGATATCCCCCGGTTCATGGTTCTGGCGGTGGCCTTGTCCGCCGTGGGCCTCTTCGGGCTCCAGTCGGTCGGCGCAGGGCGCACCCTGCCCCTGCCCACCAGCATCGTGGCCACGGGACTGGCCGCCGTGATCTTCGGCATCGGGTGGGGGCTGACCGGGTACTGCCCCGGCACCACCTGGGCGGCCGCCGGCGAGGGACGCATGGACGCAATCTTCGCCCTTTTGGGCGGACTGGCGGGCACGGCCCTTTTCGCCCAGTTGCACGAGACGCTGATCCCCGTTTTATACGACCCTACCAACGTGGGGCAGATCATCCTGACGGACCTGTTGGGCAATTATGCAGCAGCCGTCGCGGTGTTGGGCATCGGTTTCGGCTTGTGTACCTGGGGCATCGGAAAGCTGTGGGGATCGGGCGGACCGATCGTTGCCTTCGAAGGGGGGCGCGATTCGGAAACATCACCGGGTAACGCCGAAAACGGCTGAGTAAAGGAGGCACCATGCAAGCTACTATTAGCGATTTGATCGGTTACGCCATCAGAGCCACGGATGGTGATCTGGGAAAAGTGGACGAATTCTACTTCGATGACCAAACTTGGACGATCCGCTATGTCGTCGTAGAAACCGGCAATTGGTTGTCCGGCCGAAAGGTGCTCATTGCTCTTGCAGCCTTCGGAAAACCAGAACCTGAGTCGCGTATGTTTTCGGTGAACCTTACCCGTACCCAAGTGCGCAACAGCCCAAATATCGAAACGCAAAAGCCTGTATATCGTCAGCATGAAATAGCGCTACATGAGTACTATCAGTGGCCTTGGCGAGGTGGTTACGGCGGTACTTTCGGGACAACCCCGTTACCCCTTTCTGCCGACGAAGCGCTTTTGGATCAGGAAGACTCAGCGTCAGGAAGTCGGGATGATCCGTATTTGCGCAGCACACGGCAAGTTACCGGCTACCATATTCATGCCACCGACGGCGAAATTGGTCATGTGGAAGATTTTATGGTCGACGATGAAAATTGGGCGATTCGCTTCCTGGTGGCAGATACCCGCAACTGGCTGCCGGGGAAAAAAGTTATTCTATCACCCCGATGGATCAAGCGTGTGCAATGGGCCGATTCCCTTGTTTACTTTGACCTTACGCGGGGGTCAGTGGAAAAAAGTCTCGAGTTCAATCCTTCTAAACCCATCAGCCGGGATTACGAAGCGTTTCTTTTAGACCACTTTGGTCAGAGTATGCAGAAAAAGAATGATCGGGATAGATGACGAATCGTCCTGCGGACGGTCTCGCGCGACCGGATAGAACGCGTATTCGCCGATCCGGCTGGAGGTCAATCCCCACCTGCCGTACGGCACCGACGGAACGTTGGTGGAAGCGCACCGGTTGTGGGACCGGCTCAATGCCTTCATCAAGGTCCCGGTTACGGCTTGTGTACCTGGTTCATCGGGAAGCTGTGGGAATCGGGCGGACCGATCGTCGCCTTCGAAGGGGGACCCGATTCGGGAACATCACCGGGCAACACCGAAAAAACGGCTGAGTAAAGGAACTGGTCTATTGATGACAAAGCCAGTCCCTCGAAGCCGAGCCGGCGCGGTGTGCGATGAAAGGAGAGTGAAGTGAGCGATTGATCCTTTCAAACCCAAAGCAGAGGCAGTCCCAAGGCGAAGAGATCGCCAACAGTATCAGCCCGGCATAGGGTTGGTCGGCGCGCTCATCGAACTGCCATTTCTCATCATTCATGCGGTGCGCCATGGGAATGCCGGATTCATTATGAAGGAAAAACAGAATATGCATCAGGAGCATGGACATCATCGCCAGGATCAAACACTTCACCCGGATAAACCGGCAGAGGAAAATGTCCTCAAAGATCCGGTCTGTGACATGCGCGTCGACAAGGATACCCCCTTTCATACCGAGCAGGGGGGAGAGAAAATCTATTTCTGCAGCGAAAATTGCCTGAAAAAATTCCAGAAAAATCCCTCGGCGTACCAAGCAAAACATGAACATCCTGCCATGGGTGATCAACCGAAATTCCAGGCTCCTCGCAAAAAGACTGATCTTTACACCTGTCCCATGCACCCGGAAGTAAAGCAGGCCGGGCCGGGCAGCTGCCCGAAATGCGGTATGGCCCTGGAGGCTGAAACCCGGGCGGCTCCTGCCGGCACACAATGGACCTGTCCCATGCACCCGGAGATTTTGCAGGACCAGCCCGGCAGTTGCCCGAAATGCGGCATGGCCCTGGAACCAAAGGGTGAGGCGGGTCAGGAGGAAGAAAACCCCGAACTGGCCGACATGCGCCGCCGATTCTGGGTCAGCCTGGTTCTTACGCTTCCGGTTTTTATTTTGGCCATGAGCGACATGATTCCCGGCAACCCACTGGCTGGGATGGTCTCGCAAAATCTCCTTGTCTGGATCGAACTGTTGTTGGCGACACCGGTCGTGTTCTGGGGTGGCTGGCCATTTCTGGTGAGGGGATGGCAGTCTGTCGTATCCTGGAATCTCAATATGTTCACCCTGATTGGATTGGGTGTGTCGGTTGCTTACATCTACAGCCTGATTGCGGCAATCTTCCCTGACCTATTCCCGGCCTCCTTCAGGGGAAAAGAGGGCACGGTGGCTGTCTATTTTGAAGCGGCGGCCGTCATCACCACCCTGATTCTGCTGGGCCAGATGCTGGAATTGAAAGCCCGCGGCCAGACCAGCTCGGCCATCAAGGCGCTGCTGGGACTGGCTCCTATAACCGCCCGAATAATTCGAGATGACGGCGCTGAAGAGGATATTTCACTCGACCATGTGCAGCCCGGCAATATGCTGCGGGTTCGACCGGGCGAGAAAGTGCCGGTCGATGGCATCGTTGTGGAAGGCAAAAGTGCGATCGACGAGTCAATGGTCACCGGCGAGTCCATACCGGTTGAGAAAAATCAGGGCGACAAATTGATCGGGGCTACGGTCAATGGCACGGGAACACTGATCATGGAAGCCAAACGGGTCGGGGCCGAGACCCTGCTGGCGCAAATCGTCCACCTGGTGTCCGAAGCCCAGCGCAGCCGTGCCCCCATCCAGAAAGTGGCCGATGTGGTGGCCGGATATTTTGTGCCGGCAGTTGTCGGTTCCGCCGTGATTACTTTTATTGTGTGGAGTTTGTTCGGTCCTGACCCGAAAATGGCCCACGCGTTGATCAATGCGGTGGCCGTACTCATTATTGCCTGCCCCTGCGCCCTTGGTCTGGCCACTCCCATGTCGATCATGGTGGCCACCGGCAAGGGCGCCTCCATGGGGATCCTGTTCAGAAATGCCGAGGCCATCGAAGTCATGCGGAAAATCGACACCCTGGTCGTGGATAAAACCGGAACGCTCACCGAAGGCAAGCCCAGGGTCGTTGCCGTCAGCACCGTTGCTGGCGGCGATGAGGCGGAGATGCTGCGTCTGGCCGCCAGTCTCGAGAAAGGCAGCGAACACCCCTTGGCGGCGGCCATCGTTAATGGCGCCTCAGAAAAAGGGCTCGACCTGGTCGAAGCCGCCGATTTTGAATCGGTGACCGGCAAAGGTGTCAAAGGCAGCGTGGACGGCCAACCGGTCGTCTTCGGTAATATCAAACTTTTTGAGGAATTGAAGATCGATGTGCAGGAACTGGCCCCCAAAGCCGAAGCCATGCGCAAGGATGGCCAGACCGTCATGTTTGTCGGCGTCGGCGGGAAGCTCGCCGGTCTGATAGGTGTGGCGGACCCGATCAAGGAAACCACCGCCGAGGCGATCAGACTGCTACATCAGGACAATATCCGCATTGTCATGTTGACCGGCGACAGCAAGACCACGGCCCAGGCGGTGGCCGCCAAACTCGATCTGGATGAGGTGGTGGCCGACGTCCTGCCGGGCCAGAAAGCCGAGGCTGTCAAGAAGTTTCAAGATGCCGGCCGGATTGTGGCAATGGCTGGGGACGGCATCAACGATGCACCGGCTTTGTCTCAGGCGCACGTCGGTATTGCCATGGGCACCGGCACCGATATCGCCATGGAAAGTGCGGGTGTTACCCTGGTCAAGGGCGACCTCAGGGGCATTGTCCGCGCCCGTCTGCTGAGCAGCGCCACCATGCGCAATATCAAACAGAACCTTTTTTTCGCCTTTGTGTATAACTCGGTGGGCGTGCCCATCGCAGCCGGCGTGCTGTACCCGACTTTCGGCCTGCTGTTGAGCCCGATGATCGCAGCGGCGGCCATGAGCTTCAGTTCCGTGTCAGTCATCGGCAATGCGCTACGGTTGCGTAAAGTAAAGATTTGATGCGTTTTCAGGTGCTTCAAGGCCGGATTTCTTTCAGATGAGTGTGTGCGCATCTACGGTCCCCATTTTTTACGTGCCGGCCTTTTTCTTCGGCAGCACCACCAACTTCGCGGTGGTGGACACCTGGCGCTTCTGGATCATCCACCTGTGGGTGGAAGGCTTTTTCGAGTTGTTCGTGACCGTGCTGGTGGCGGTGACCTTCTATCAACTGGGCGTCGTCCGTCGCGTCAACGTGATCCGGGTCATCTACCTGGATGCCATCCTGTTTCTTGCCGGGGGTATCATCGGCACGGCCCACCACTGGTACTGGACCGGCCAGACCAACTTCACCATGGCCCTGGCCGCCATGTTCTCGGCCCTCGAGGTCGTCCCGCTGACCCTTTTGACCCTGGACGCCTGGGACTTCATGAAGATTACCGGCACCAAGGGCGTCTCCCCGTCACCCCGCAAGGTCATCCCCCACAAATGGGC
>JAWOIA010000144.1:0-2916 GCA_046484885.1 Desulfosarcina sp.
CGGAGCTTGGCGAATAGCCCGCTGGAGAAAAGGGGGAACGCCGGGTTCAGGCGGAATTCCACCGGCGAGGCTACGGTGTTCTCTTGTCCATAACAACGTATTTCAGTGCAGTGGGACCCGTATAATTGGCAATGGGCCGGATGAGACGATTATTGCTCCATTGCTCGAATATATGGGCGGTCCAGCCCGTCACCCTGCTCATGGCAAAAATCGGGGTAAACAGCTCGGGCGGAATTTCCATGGCGTGATACAGCGATGCCGTGTACAGGTCCACGTTCGGAAAAACCTTGGAATGGATCGCCATGACCCGGTCTATCTCCCGGGTAATGTCATAATACGTCGTGTTGCCGACTTTGCGGGTCACCGCCTCCGTATATTTCCGCAGCACGGTCGCCCGCGGATCTTCGCATTTATAGACCCGGTGGCCGAAGCCCGGTATTTTCCTCTTGGCGGCCAGGCTGTCCAGGACCCACTTTTCCGCCTTGTCGGGTGATTGTATTTCCCGCAGCACCTTCATGACTTCCGTATTCGCTCCGCCGTGCAGGGGACCCTTCAACGTTCCGATGGCGCTGGTCACGGCGGAATAAATATCCGCCATGGTCGCCGCGGTAACGCGCGCCGCGAACGTCGAGGCGTTCAGTTCGTGATCCGCATGCAGGATAAGAGCGACATCAAGGGCCCGCACAATTTCCGGGTCCGGCTCCCTGCCCTGCAGGGTAAAGAGAAAATTATAGGCGATTCCCTGGCTGGGGACGGGCGCCAGCGGCTCCAGGCCTTCCCGGAGGCGCTGGTGGGCCGCCAGGATGAGCGGAATCCTCTTGGTCAGACGCTGGGCTTTCCGGAGGCAGGCATCCAGCCGGGTGTTGCCGCTGTCCGGGTCCCAGTGGCCCAGCGACGAAACCGCCGTGCGCAGGACCTCCATCGGGGTGGCCGCCTTCGGGAACATGCGCAGGATCATGGTGGTTTCGACCGGCAGGGTCATGCTGCCGGTAAACCCGTCAAGAAACGCCTGGAATTCCGTGCGGCCGGGCAGACGGCCGTACCAGAGGAGATATGCGACCTCTTCAAAGGTGCTGTGCCGGGCAAGGTCCCGGACATCGTAGCCGCGGTAGACGAGCCGCCCCTGCTTGCCGTCTATGAAGCAGATGGCCGAACTGCAGGCTACGATGTCGGCAAGGCCCTGATCATTTTTTTTCAGGGCGGCTGTTGATTCGGATGAAGCCGCATCCGCGCATTTCTTTTTCATAATGACTCTCATCCCGACCGGCGGTCCGACCGGTTCAACATTTCAGCAGGAAGGGAATAGATCCGCCATCAGGTATTATCCATGCCCATCATGGCACAAAAATTATTCCTTGCAGTACAATTATCACATTCCCGCGCTCGACGCCATGAATTCCATCACCGGCCTGCTAAAAGACCCACATGAATAATCAGGAGGGGAAAAGCAGAATAAAGAGTGCAGAATGATGAATACGTGCGCCGTTCGCGCCAGCGAACAGCAGTCTGTCCTACCTCTGGTATGCGCCCCTCACCCGCCCCTTCGGGGCACCTTCTCCCCAAGGAGAAGGGTGTAATATCCCCTCTCCCCCTGGGAGAGGGTGGCCGAAGGTACAAACCGGTATGATCCTTTACAAAATAAACCGGGCACATGGTTTACATCCATTAAGGTATTGGCAAGGAGGGATTGCCAATGCCTTGGAAAAAGACCAGTGCTATGGATCAACGAGTTCAGTTTATGGGTGACTGGCTGAGCGGGCGGTACAGCAAAACCGATCTCTGTGAATTTTATGGGATCAGCCGTCCTACAGGCGACAAGTGGATCAAACGGTACCAACAATTTGGGCCGGCCGGTCTGGAAGAATTGTCGCGTGCGGCCAAACATCATCCCAACGCTGTCGCAGCTGAACTGAGAGAACGTATCATCCAGTACAAATTGCGGCACCAATACTTTGGCCCGAAAAAGGTCATGGACGGGTTGCGTCGGGAAGAACCTGGTGTAAGCTGGCCAGCTGACAGCACGGCAGGGGAAATCCTGAAGCGTGTCGGCCTGGTAAATGCACGTCGTCGTCGTCGCGTGCCTGCTTACAGCTCGCCCCTGGCCCACAGCAAAGGCCCCAATACCGTCTGGAGTGCGGATTTCAAGGGGGACTTTATTTTGGGAGATGGGAGGCGCTGTTACCCTCTGACCATCAGCGACAACTTCAGCCGTTACCTTTTGCAGTGTCGAGGCGTAGCGCACCCGACGTTTGCCGAAGTTCGACCTTGGTTTGAATGGGCTTTTCGAGAATATGGTTTGCCCGAAGCGATACGGACCGACAACGGTACCCCTTTCGCCTCGCTGGCGGTGGGGGGCTTGAGCAGATTGTCCGCCTGGTGGATACGGCTGGGTATCCGCCCCGAACGCATCAAGCCGGGCCGGCCGGACCAGAACGGTCGCCATGAGCGTATGCACAAGACCTTGAAAGAAGCGACCGTGGTTCCACCAGCGATGACGCTGCAAGATCAGCAGATACGTTTCGATGCGTTTGTAAAGGAATATAACCAGGAGCGTAGTCACGAATCGCTGAAAAGACGGACGCCGAGCGAGCTGTTCACGGCCTCGGTCAAGAGCTATCCGGCAAAGTTGGCAGCAATCGAGTACGAACCTGGCACAACAGTGCGTAAGGTCCGGCAAAACGGCGAGATCAAATGGCAAGGCTCTTTGATCTACGTCTCCGAGGTCCTTGCCAGAGAGCCCCTGGGAATGTGCCAGATCGATGAGTTCCAATGGGAAATCCGCTACAGCTTTCATCTGCTGGGCATCCTGGATGAACGAACGAACACGATTAATCCTCCCGGCCAATGGCATGACGAGGGAAAAAACTTGTAAACCATGCTCCCGGTCTGTTTTGTAAACAATGATCGGCTTGCACA
>JAWOIA010000145.1:0-3636 GCA_046484885.1 Desulfosarcina sp.
GAAGATGCACGAGAGCCGATCGCCGATCGCGCGGTGGAGCAGCGCGGCGGCCACGGAGGAGTCGACGCCGCCCGACAGCCTGAGCACCACGCGGCCGTCGCCGACCTGATCGCGGGGCCGGGGTTAGCCTTCAGGTGGGGGTTGACCTGGCCATCAATCTCGCCGCTTTTACCGATGAAGACCATCTTGCCATCGGTAAGCGCAGATTCGAGTGTGTACGATACGGTGATGCCTGTTGGCGTTATGGCAGATTTGACGCTTTCGCTGCTGGTAGCCGCGCCCGGGTCAGCCACATTTCCGACGAGCAGCACGCCGGTCATACCGAGATCGGCGAGACGGCTATCCTGGTAGGTCAAAACGGAATCTTGATTCGGCCGGATGCCGAAAGCAGAATCGTGTTCCACCATGCGGTACCGGTTGATGCTGTATGCCGCCTGCAGGTCAGCGATGATCTCTTTTTTTGGAGGGTCCTCCGGGCAAGCGAAGCCAGCGTGGTGCCATGGACCACAAACTCACCGATGTTTCGTTCCATCCGCACGATGGTCTGGTGTTCCCGGGCCAAACGCTGGAGTGTTGCAATATCCACGTTTTGGATATACCCATTCCCCCTGGCTGCGACTGCCTGCCAACGACACGCCGACAGAGGGAGCGGTGATTGATCCTCCTCGCCGTCAACCTGTCCGTCTCCAAGCTTTTCTGGAAAATGCCGGTCAACGGCCACCATGGTTTCGGCAGCAACCGAGGCGATGATGGTCGATGCCTGGATCGAAGAAGCGATGTGATGAATGAAAAAAATGAGGACGCTGATGCCGCCGATTGCCAGAACGACACCGAAAGACACGGCTATGTTAGGAATAAAACCGCTCTCCTCGCCACCGCGGATGGTGCGTAATACAATCAGGCAATAGGTGAAAATACCCGTGAAAATTCCGAGTACGACCTGCGTGACACGGTCACGCATGAAGTTCCGCAGGATACGCGAGGTGTACTGGCTCGAAGCCAGCGCCAACGTCATCAGAACCATCGAAAACGTGACCCCCACCACGGTCATCATCGAGCCGGCAATCGTGGACAACATCCCGCGCGCGCCCTCCACGCCGACGCCAAACAGGCGCGGCCATCGGGCCAGCCATTGGTCACTTCCAATGGAACCTGCTTCAACCAAAGCCACCGCAATGGCGATGCTGACGGCAACAATCAGCGAAGGTGCAAACCAAAAGCTTGACCGCAGATTGCTCCAAATTTGCTTGAGTTTATTCATGGTCAGATCCCATTTCCAACGGCATCATATCCGGGTACAATGACGGCGGTATATTTGCCTGCCCGGTTCTTCGTCATTGTCTCTCCGCCACGCTCAATGCTTCAAAACCGGAGATGACGTCGAACAGTTCCTCATCGATGCTGCTCTGGCGCAAACGATGGAATGTCCGGTTGAGCTCCTCCAGCAATTCATCGATGTTTTTGTCGGCGCGCTGCATTGCCGCCAGGCGGCTCGCATTCTCGCTCGCAAGGGATTCGGCGCACGCCCGGAAAAGCGAGACAAAAAGATATTCACGGATGAGCCCCCGCAAGGTTGCGGTGCCGCCACCCATGACCTCGGGCAAGTTTCCTGTCGGCCAGGGAAGTTCAGCCAGCCTGCGTCGCCAGATTTCGTCCAGCGGCAGCAGCCGCTGACTGGCGGGCGCATATACCGGCCCTGACGTGGGGCGGTTGTAAAAGAGGTAAAGTTCTGCAACTTGGCCCCGGCTGCGGCGCGTCTCGCTCTCCATGAGAATCTGTCCCACGAGCGGGGTGATAGCTTTGACGGAGTTCGGCACGGCAAAGCTTCCCAGCAGTGGCATACCCGCGTCTGCCAGACGCGCATGAACGCGTTCACCAACGGCCCAGATCCTGGGTTTGGCCCCCAGATCTGTCAACGTCTTGACCGCATAATCGGCCACCACATCGTTAAACTGGCCCACCAGTCCCTGGTCTGAACCAAACACGACTGCGTCCATCGCACTGGCGGCAGCTTGCCCTTTGCGTTCCGCAATCAAGGGCGCCGGGTCATTTTCCCGAAGGCATGCGCCCAGCCCCATTTCCACGGTGCGATAATAGTCGGCCAGCGCGCGCACCGATTTTTCGTATTGTCCGATGCTCGAGGCGGCCACGGCCTTCATCGTGCGGACAACGGATTGGAGATCCCCGGCTCCGCTGATCTTGCGCCGCAGACTTGCCGTAGTCTCGCTCATGACGTCTCCCCGGGTTCAGATTTCGGTTTGCTCTCCGTTTGGACTTCCGGCCCGGACCCGGGTTCAGACTCAGGCTGGAAGCGGGCAAGCGATTGACGGGCGATTTGGATAATTGTTTCATGATCCTCGTCGCTCAATTTTTCAGCGGTGTCCAGTCGCTCACACACCTTTGCCGGTATATCTGCCGCTGCTGCGCGCAGGGCCTTTTCGGCTTCCGGCATCCGGTCAAGCGGCACCTGGTCAAAAAGTTCGGCGGTCAATGCCAGCAGTACGGCGATTTGTGCGGGCACGGACACCGGGGAGAATTCCGGCTGTTTGAGGCAGGCACGAATCCGTCGTCCATGTTCGATGATCTTGCGGGTGTCTTCATCAAGTCGGGCCCCGAACCGGGAAAAGGTTTCAAGTTCTTCGAACTGGGCGTAGCCGAGCTTGAGGTCCCCTGCCACCGCGCGGTAGGCCGCGCGCTGCGCCTTGCCGCCGACACGCGAAACAGATTTTCCCACATCGACAGCGGGCAGTACGCCCAATTCGAACAGCGACGGCGAGAGATAGATCTGTCCGTCCGTGATGGAAATCAGGTTGGTCGGAATATAGGCGGAAATGTTCTGTGCTTCAGTCTCGATGATGGGCAGGGCGGTGAGTGATCCCCCCCCGCGTTTCTGGCGCAAGTGCGTCGCACGTTCGAGCAGCCGTGAGTGGATATAAAAGATGTCACCGGGAAACGCTTCACGACCGGGCGGACGGCGCAGCAGGAGAGACAGTTCCCGGTAGGCGCGGGCGTGATGGGTAAGATCATCATAAACGATCAGCACATCCCGGCCCGCTTCCATATAATGCTCCGCAATGCTGGTTGCAGCGTAGGGCGCAATGTAAGCCAGACCTGGCGGGTCATTGCCCTCGGTCACCACGAGAATGGTGAAATCCATGGCGCCCTTTTCCCGCAGGGTTGCCACGGCCTTGGCTACGGCGGACGCACGCTGACCGATGGCGCAATAAACGCACAGGACATCCTTGCCGCGCTGATTCAGGATGGTGTCGATGGCAATGGCGGTCTTGCCTGTCTGGCGGTCGCCAAGAATCAACTCGCGCTGGCCGCGCCCAACGGGAATGAGCGCATCGATAACTTTGATGCCGGTCTGGAGTGGCACCGTGACGGGTGCGCGGTCCATGATGGGCGCAGCGGGGCGTTCGACAGGCAGGCGCCGGCTTGCGGCCACTGGCCCGTTGCCATCGAGTGGCCGACCGAGGGGGTCAACAACGCGCCCCAGCAATCCATCGCCCACAGCCACGTCCATGACCCGGCCCGTTCGCTGGACTTCATCTCCCGCGTGCAGATGCCAGTATTCACCGAGCAGAACGACGCCAATCTGGTCTGCGTCCAGGTTGAACGCAATGCCGAGCACAT
>JAWOIA010000248.1:0-7680 GCA_046484885.1 Desulfosarcina sp.
ATCCAGCCCGGCATACAAGGCCCCTTCCACGCACGCCTCGTTGCCTTGAATGAATCTGACCTGTCTGCTCATTTCGATGCCTGTTCGGGTTGGGATTCGTCCTGATCGTCCGCAGCGCCGCGGACCGTTACCGCGATGGCCAGGTCCGGGCAGCGCAGTTCGCACAGCCGGCAGGCGATGCAATCCGACAGCCGCACCGCCACCGCCTTGTCCTGCTCGTCCAGCTCCAGTACCGTTTTGGGGCAAAAGGCCACGCAGATCCCGCAGCCCTTGCACCAGTCCCGATTGATCCGGTGCCTCTTTAACGTTGCTTTGGCCATGAATCTTCCCCTAAAGGTGGTTCTATCTCAGCGGCGGCCCGCGGGCGCGTTCGCTCCAAAATGCCGCCTCTCTTAGTTGTCCGAAAAGACCTTGTCAACAAAAACCGAGAGCCGTTCATGGTTTAGGCGATCCACGCCGTGACCGTGCGCTGATCGTCGGCGGTTTCGCACCGGGATCGGCATTCGAAAAGGGTCGGATCCGCTTACAAAAAAACCCAATATTTAACTAAAATACCTTTAAAGACTAATTTTACAGAATCAATTATGCCTGTTTGTAGGTTGAATTTAGCGTTTTTTCTATTTTTATATTTTTTTGTTGACAACGGTTTGCGGTCGTGATTTGGAGGATCTAAAGCCTGCAGGATCTTGCCGTTTTGAAGTCGCAACGAGCTGAATTGTTTGGCAACCACCACTCGATTGAAGGAGGGATTGGACCATGGAGGACACACTTACCGTTTTCAAGGCCAGCAATTACTGCAATGTTTCCTCAAAAACCATCATCAACTGGATCGAGGCCGGACACATCAAGGCGTACAAAACCGTCGGGGGGCACCGTCGCATCAAACGCAGTGACATGGAGGATTTCATGCGCCGCCAGGGCATTCCCATCCCCGAACAGGAGATCGAGAATCAACGGCGGCGAATCCTGGTAGTGGACGATGACCCCATAATCGTGGAAACCATCGTTCAGGCCCTGGAGGAGGATGAATTCGACTACGAGGTGATCAGCGCCTCGGACGGATTCGAGGCCGGGCTGCAGGTCAACCACTTTCACCCCCATCTGATGATCCTGGACATCATGATGCCCGACATCAAAGGCAGCGAAGTGTGTCGGAAAATAAAATCCAACGAGGACACCAAGGACACAAAAATCATCGTTCTGTCCGCCTACCTGGATGAGGAAAAATTTAAAGAGATGAAGGCGCACGGCGCCGACGTCTGTTTTTCCAAACCGCTGCCTCTGCCCCAGCTCAAAGAGGAGGTTGCCCGGCTGCTGGAATTAAAATAGCGGTCCGAATCGCGTTTCGGCCATCAATAAGGAGGCGAAGCATGAAACTCAAAGAAGCGCTGAAAAAGAAGAAATTTGTGGTGACCTCGGAAGTTCAGGCCCCCATGGGCGACGACGATCCGGAAACGTTGGTGGAGAACCTGAAACGAATCCGAGGGCGCATGGACGGGGTCTCGATCAGCGAGGTGGAACTGGAAGGCGTCGTCGGGGACAGCATCCGCACCTGCGAACTGCTCAACCAGAACCGCTTTGACGCGATCTACCAGACCACCACGCGCGACAAAAACCGGATCCAGCTCCAAAAAGACCTGACCCTGGCCCACGAATCCGGCGTGGAGAACCTGCTGGTGTTCACCGAAGACTATCGCATCTCCGGCGAGAGCCTGCAGGAGACCATGTTCTTCCACGTCGATTCCGGCAAGCTGGCGTCGGTCCTGGCGCACCTCAAAGACGGACGCACGGTGGACGGCAAGGAACTGGCCAGAAGGGTCGAGTTTATCATGGGTTCCGGCGTCGAGACCCCTTGGGGCAAAAATGTCCCCAAACAGGGAATGAAGGAAATGGAGATCATGCGCGAGCTGGGCACCGGTTACTTCCTGACGACACCCATTTTCGACTTGGATCAGTTCCAGCGGTTCATGCGGCAGGTCAACACCTTCGGCGTACCGGTCATTGCCGAAGTCATGCTGCTGCGCAACGCCGCCATGGCCCGGTTCATCAATCGACACTTCAAGGCCGGCCTGGTTCCGGACTCGATCATTCAAAAGCTGGACAAAGCACCCAACAAACAAAAAGCCAGCATCGAACTGTTCGCCGACACCATCGCGGGGCTGCGCGATCTTTGCGAAGGGGTCCACATCATCACCCTGGGCGGCATCGACAAGATCCAACCCTATCTGGATGCGGCCAAAATCAGGTAGGGCCGATTCAGCGGGGGCATCCCAGCGGCCGCCCCCTGCTGGACGGATCGGCGAACAGCTGCTAAGACGATAACAACCAAGGAGGCCATTGTCATGACGTCACCGATCGAACTAAATGAAATGGAGCCGGAATTCAAGGCTGTCCTGCAAGAACGCCTGCCTAGCGCCAATTTCGATTTGTGCCTGACCTGCGGCACCTGCACCGCCGGCTGCCCGGCATCGGAACTGTTCGACACCGACCCGCGCAAACTGGTGCGCATGCTGGTGCTGGGACTGGACGAAGAGATTGCCAAAACGCCCTGGGCCTGGGTGTGCACCATGTGCACCCGCTGCGTCAACGCCTGCCCCATGAAAGTCGACATCCCCAAGCTGGTCTACAACATGCGCGCCGGTTGGCCGCGGGACAAACGGCCCAAAGGTATCCTCGGGTCCTGCGACATGCATATCCGCGCCGGCAATGCCATGGGTGTGCCGACCGAGGACTTCATCTGGACCGTCACCGATGTGGCCGACGAGATCCGCGAGACCCAGCCGCGCTTCAAGGACCTGCAGGTCAGCGTGGATCGGGTTGGGGCCCACATGGCCATCAATCAGAATTCCAGGGAACCGGTCACCGAACCCGATGAACTCAGCCCGCTGTGGAAGATCCTGCACCTGGTGGGCGCCGACTGGACCTACCCGTCGGTGATGTGGGGCGGAGAGAACTACTGCCTCTTTCTGGCCGACGACGAGGGCTGGCGCTACATTCTCGAAGAGTTCGTCGATCACATCGACAACACCCTCAAATGTCCGGTGGTGGTCAATACGGAGTGAGGGCACTCCTTCTTTGCAATCCTGGAAGGATTGAAAAAATTCAAGATCCCCCACAAATTTGAATTCACCACCCTCATCACCCTTTACGCCCAATGGATCCGGGAGGGCAAGCTCCCGGTCAACAGCGACTGGAACCGTGATCTCAAAATCAAATTCACGGTTCAGGACCCGTGCAATCTGGTGCGTAAAACAATGGGCCAGAAGATGGCCGACGATATGCGTTTTGTGATCAAAACCATCGTGGGCGAGGAAAATTTCATCGACATGGTGCCCAACGGCGTCAACAACTACTGCTGCGGCGGCGGCGGCGGCGCCCTGCAGGCCGGTTATCCCGAACAGCGCCGGGCCTATGGCAAAGTCAAGTTCGACCAGGTCATGGCCACCGGGTCCCAGTATGTGTTCGCACCCTGCCACAACTGCCATGCCCAGATCGAGGATATCGGCCACCACTACGGCGGCCGATACAACGTGGTCCACATCTGGACCATCATGTGCCTGGCCATGGGTGTCCTTGGAGAGAACGAACGCACCTACCTGGGAGACGACCTGAAAGATGTCGGCCTTTAAGACTAAGGAGGAGGACCCATGAAACAAGATACAACCGGCGCAGTGATGGTGGTCGGTGGCGGCATAGCCGGCATTCAGGCCTCCCTGGATCTGGCCGAATCGGGCTTTAAGGTCTATCTGGTGGAAAGCGATTCGGCCATCGGCGGCAAGATGGCCCAACTGGATAAGACCTTTCCCACCAACGACTGTTCCATGTGCATCATCTCCCCCAAGCTGGTGGAGGCCGGTCGCCATTTGAACATCGAGCTGCTGACCATGTCCCGGGTCGAAACGGTCGCGGGCGAACCGGGCAATTTTACCGTGCGGGTAGTCGAACAGCCGCGCTTTGTAGACCTGGACAAATGCACCGCCTGCGGTGAATGCGCCAAGGTTTGCCCGATCGAGGTGTCCAATCGTTTCGATGAGGGGCTGCAGGCCAAAAAGGCGGCCTACAAACTCTACCCCCAGGCCATGCCCGGGGCCTATGCCATTGAGAAAAAGGGCACGGCGCCCTGTAAGGCCACCTGTCCGGCCAATGTCAGCGTTCAGGGCTGGATCGCCCTGATGAACCAGGGCAACTATCGCGACGCCATCGCCTTGTTCAAACAGGCACACCCCTTTCCCGGGGTGTGCGGCCGGGTCTGCCATCACCCCTGTGAAAGCGCCTGCACCCGCGGGCAAATCGACCAGCCCCTGGACATCCAGCATCTGCACCGTTATCTGGCCGACCTGGACATGACCTCCCCCACACCCTACCTGCCCCCCAAAAAGGAGCCCAAAAACCAGAAAGTGGCGGTAATCGGTTCCGGTCCGGCCGGTCTGAGCTGCGCCTATTTCCTGGCCATCGAAGGCTACGCGGTCACGGTCTTCGAAAAGCATGACCGGCTCGGCGGCATGCTGGTGCTGGGCATTCCCGAATACCGCTTGCCCCGCCGGGTGATCGAGGCCGAAATCCAGACCATCCGCGACCTGGGCGTGGAATTCCAAACCGGCGTTGAGATCGGCAAAACCGTGACCATCGGCGAACTGCGCCGGCAGGGTTTCCAAGCCTTTTTCATGGCCATCGGCTCCCAGGAGTGCAAATCCTTAGGGATCGAAGGCGAGGACTATCAGGGAGTCTACCCGGGCATGGACTACCTGCGGCGCATCAACCTGGGTGAAACGGTGCCCCTGGGCGACCGGGTGGCGGTGATCGGCGGCGGCAACGTCGCCATGGATGCGGTGCGCACGGCCCTGCGCCACGGTGCGGCCAAGCCATTCATCATCTACCGGCGCAGCGAAGCCGAAATGCCGGCCAGCGTCGAAGAGATCGCCGAATGCCGCGATGAAGCCATCGAGATCATGACCCTGACCAACCCGGTGCGCGTCATCGCCGAAAACGGCCGGGTCAGCGCCATCGAGTGCATCCGCATGCAGCTGGGTGATCCGGACCCCAGCGGGCGCCGCCGTCCCGAACCGATCGCCGGCTCGGAGTTCACCATCGCAGTCGACACGGTGGTGCCGGCCATCGGCCAGGAGAGCGACTGGGCCTGTCTGACCGACGAATGCGCCTGCACCCTCACCGATTGGGGCACCATGAACGTCGATTCGGTCACCTTGCAGACCAGCGATGCCGACATCTTCGCCGGCGGCGATGCGGTCACCGGACCGGCTACGGTGGTTGAGGCCATCGAGGCGGGCAAACAGGCCGCCGTCTCCATCGACCGGTTTATCCAGGGCGTTGATATTCGCGAAGGCCGCGACCAGGCCCTGGAGGCGGTTACCGATGTGCCCCTGCAGGGCTACGCGCTGCTACCGCGCCAGGTCATGCCCCACCTGCCCGCCAATCAGCGGGTGATCAATTTCGATGAGGTGCAGCTGGGATTCGACGAAACCCAGTCCCGGTCTGAAGGCGACCGCTGCCTGGCCTGCGGTGTCTGCTCAGAGTGCTACCAGTGCGTCACGGCCTGCCTGGCCGGCGCCGTGGACCACAAGCAGACCGTGCGCCAGCACGACGTCAAGGTGGGCGCCGTCATCCTGGCACCGGGGTTTGCGCCCTACGATCCCACCCTGTACGAAACCTACAGCTACGCCAACCATCCCAACGTGGTGACCAGCCTGGAGTTCGAGCGCATGCTTTCGGCCTCCGGCCCCTATGCCGGCCACCTGGTCCGGCCGTCGGACCACCAGGAGCCCAAGCGAATCGCCTGGCTGCAGTGCGTGGGTTCGCGCGACATCAATCACTGCGACAACGGCTACTGTTCCTCGGTGTGCTGCATGTATGCCAACAAACAGGCCGTCATTGCCAAAGAGCACAGCAGCAACCCCCTCGAGGCGGTGATCTTTTTCATGGACATGCGCACCTTCGGCAAAGACTTCGACAAATACAACCTGCGCGCCCAGGATGACCACGGGGTGCGGATGGTGCGCTCGCGCATCCACTCGGTCTATCCGGCCCCGAACGATCAGCTGAGAATTGTCTACGCCACCGAAGCCGGCTCCACCGCCGAGGAGTACTTCGACCTGGTGGTGCTCTCGGTAGGCCTGACCGCCGACCCCGAAGCGGTCGCACTGGCCCAACGCCTGGGCATCGAACTCAACCCGCACGGCTTTGTGCAAACCCGCGGCACCGCCCCAGTCAACACGTCGCGCGAAGGCATCTACGTCTGCGGCGCCTTCCAGGAGCCCAAGGACATTCCGCATTCGGTCATGGAGGCGTCGGCCGCCGCCGCCTGCGCCACCGAGCGCCTGGCCGATGCACGCTGGTCTCTGACCCAAACCCGGGAGTTACCCCCGGAAACCGATTTCACCGGCCAACCGGTGCGCATCGGTATCTTTGTCTGCAACTGCGGCATCAATATCGGCGGCGTGGCCGATGTGCCGGCCGTACGCGACTACGCCCGCGACCTGCCCCACGTGATCCATGTTGAGGACAACCTCTTTAGCTGCTCCCAGGACAACCAGGACCATATCAAGGAGGTGATCCGGGAAAAACAGATCAACCGGGTCGTGGTTGCCTCCTGCTCGCCGCGCACCCACGAACCGCTCTTTCAGGAGACCATTCGCGAAGCGGGCCTGAACCCCTACCTTTTCGAGATGGCCAACATCCGCGACCAGAACACCTGGGTGCACATGAACAACCCCGACCAAGCCACCCAGAAGGCCAAGGAGCTGGTGCGCATGGCCGTGGCCAAGGCCGCATTTATCGAGCCGCTCTATCAGGTGTCGGTTCCCATCACCAAAGCGGCACTGGTGATCGGCGGCGGCGTTTCAGGCATGGAAGCCGCCCTGGGCGTGGCCCAGCAGGGCTGCCGGGTGCACCTGGTGGAAAAGGATAGCCGGTTGGGAGGCAACGCCCGCCATCTGCGCGCCACCTGGCAGGGTGATGATCTTCCGGCCTACCTGGATGACCTTATCTTGAAAACCCGCAACCACCCGCTGATTAAGCTTCACCTGAATGCCGAGGTGCGGGCCACCCATGGATCCCTGGGCAACATGACCTCCACCGTAGTCGACGGCAGCGGCAGCAAAACGGACGTCGCCCATGGCGTCACTATCCTCACCGTTGGTGCCAGCGAGTACAAACCGACCGAGTTTCTCTATGGCCAGCACCCCGATGTGTTGACCCATTTGGACCTGGATGCCGCGTTGAACCAGGACGAAGGGCGGCTGCAAACGGCCAAATGCGCCGTATTCATCCAGTGTGTGGGATCACGCAATGAGACCCGACCCTATTGCAGCAAAATCTGCTGCACCCACAGCCTCAAGGGAGCCTTGGCACTAAAGTCCAAGAACCCTGCCATGAAGGTCTTGATCCTCTACCGTGACATTCGTGCCTATGGCTTCCGGGAGCAGCTCTACCAGGAAGCGCGCGCCAAGGGAGTGGTCTTTGTCCGTTACGACCTTGAGCAGCCCCCGGTCGTGTCGACGGTCGAAAAGAATCAGTTGCTGCTGACCGTCACCGACCACGTCTTAAGACGCCCCATCCACATCAGACCGGACCTGCTGGTGCTGGCCGCCGGCATCGTGGCCCAGGACAACCATCAGCTGTTCGAGCTGTTCAAAGTGCCTATCAATGCCGATGGTTTTCTGG
>JAWOIA010000066.1:0-31762 GCA_046484885.1 Desulfosarcina sp.
TCGCCGCCGGCGGTATCACGCTAATCCCCTTCGTGGCCGGAAAAATCAATCGCGTACTCGAGGCCTACGCCCAAAGGAAATCACTTAACACACCCACCTTCGTCATGCCCGGGTGCCGTGGCGGCAGCCCGGGGGCTGTTAAACCGGCTTATGGAACACAACTGTCATCTAAATCGAAAAGGAGCAACTCGTGATCCGTCTGCTGTTGGTTACCCTGGATAAAACCAATTTTGGGGAGCTATTGTCGGGTATTCAAAAACAGGTTGATGTTATCGGCTGGGCAGGGTCCGGTCGTCAGGCGTTGGAAACACTTGCCGAAAAGCCCGCTGATCTGGTCGTGGTTGACGAGGCGCTTGGCGACATGACCGGATTGGAATTGGTTCATCGGCTGGTTGCCGTAAACCCCGTGATCAACTGCGCGCTGGTCAGCCCGCTTGCCGAAGCAGCCTACCACGAGGCCAGCGAAGGGCTCGGCATTTTGATGCGCCTCCCTCTCCAACCCGGTGTGAGCGATGGGGAGCGGCTGATGACCCATCTCAACCAAATAGTTGCTGTCCATCCAGAAACGAGGAATTGTGGTTGAGATCAAGGCAGGCAAAAAATTCTACCACAGGCATATCGTTGATATTTTGAGGATAAAATTTTGAGCCGAACGCAGACGTCGGGCGAAATAACCGTTTACGGACACTGTTAAATCTACACCCAAACCCCTGAAGGACGGTCGAGGAAAATCATGAAAAAAGCACCTGAAGGAATTGGTATCCTGGATCACCCACCCGAACCAGACCCTGACCAACGGGCCCGGTGGTCGCTGGCGAGAATTAAGAATAAAATCGTGATTATGAGCGGCAAAGGCGGTGTCGGCAAGTCCAGCGTCGCGGTCAACCTGGCCATTGCCCTGGCTGCCAAGGGATACACGGTCGGTCTGATGGACACTGATATTCACGGCCCCGACATTCCCCGAATGCTGGGCCTCACCGGTATGTTGACGGCCAATGCCAATAAAAAGCTTGACCCGATGCCTGTTTCTCCCAATTTGACCGCGGTTTCCATCGAGTCACTCATGGCCAATAAGGATGATGCCGTCATTTGGCGAGGGCCGATGAAACATGGCATTATACGCCAGTTCATCGGCGAGGTGGAATGGGGGGAACTCGACTACCTGGTCATCGACGCCCCGCCGGGAACCGGTGATGAGCCACTGACGGTCGCCCAGTTGGTCAAGGACGCCATGGTCATCATCGTAACCACGCCCCAGGAAATAGCACTTGCAGACGTGAGAAAATCGATCAATTTCTGTCGGACCCTCAAAATGGAGATCCTCGGTCTGGTGGAAAACATGAGCGGGTATGTCTGTCCCCACTGTGGAAAGCGAGTCGAGCTTTTCGGGTCCGGAGGCGGAGAGCGAACCGCCTCCCGGGCCGGACTGAAACTGCTGGGGCGGATTCCCTTTGACCCCAATCTGGTCAAGTGCGGGGACGCGGGACTTTCCTATTTACAGCATTATGCCGATTCTCCGGCATCCCTGGCCTTTGGAGACATTGCCGATCAGGTGTCACGTGCCACCGGGAATTGAAAAACAACCTCTGATCAACCCCAAAAGCGGCCTGTCGGACGACGTTGTCGGTCTGAACCAGCCCTAACAGGAGCCGACCATGAATTCCAGCACCGTCAAGGCAGCGGGTTCACCGGATGGGTTGCCGCGAAAAACCGTTGCGCTTGTCCTGGGCAAAGGAGAAGATGGAAGATATCAAGGCGCTGCTGGAGATACCCGCCACGGGTGTGGCAAAGGGTTGAAGTCGCTGCGCGGTTTTGGCGCCGACCCGCTTGGCTGTGGTGGTGCGCATCGCACTGATGTCGGACAAAATAACCGCTTCTGGTCGGGAGCGCGTTAAAGATAGCCGGCTTGAATGCCGATAATTACCTGCGGACGGGCAGGCGTTGGCCCGTGTTTGTGGCTATTGTTGGTAACCACTCATTGTAAACCCGGTTATGGCACTCACAATCAGCCGATGGTTCCGGTCGTTCAAGCAGGTGGTGGCGGGGGTGGATACCAGCCCGCTTACCGAGGAGAGAGATTTACCCTTCTGGCGCGAACAGATACTCAAAGCCCTGTTAATTTCGGGGCTGGTATTATCGGTTTTTTCCTATCTGCCGGCCCTAAGAATCGCTGTTCGGGAAGGTATTTGGGTTCTGGCGCTGATCAACTCCCTCGCCTATATAGTTCTTTTCCTCTGTTTGCGATACCGACGGATTAAATATGAATACCGGGCCCTGACCGTCGTGACGGTCGTTTATTTGGTCGGTTTTTTCATTATCCTAAAGGTTGGAATCGTCAGCGGCGGTCCCGCCTGGCTCTTTTCCGCAGCTGTCCTGGCCGGTTTGCTGCTGGGTTTGCGTGCGGCCCTGGTCACTTTGGCAATCAACGCAGGCGCCATTACGACCCTCGGATGGCTTTTTGCAACCGGCTTTTTCGGGCCTCAAAACGGGGTTTTCAACACCTTGGAGAGGGGCCTGGCAGCCGGGGGCAGCTTTGTCTTTCTCAACATCGGGGTCACTTTGTCGGTGGTGGTGCTGGTCAGGGGCCTTGAAAACACTACCCGCGAAATGCAGTTGGCCTCAGCCAGGCTGAAGCGGGAAAGAGCTGAGCTGGTGCGGGCCAAGGCCGTGCTTCGCAAGGAAGTCGAGGAGCGCAAGGGTTCCGAGGCGGCTCTGCGCGAGAGTGAATCGCGATACAAGCTGCTTGCCGAAAACGTTACCGATGTGATCTGGACGGTGGACCTGGGGCTTCGGTTTACCTACGTCAGCCCCTCGGTTGAAAAACTGCTTGGTTATGCAGCCGATGCCATGCTGGGCCAGACGGTGTTCAATTTTCTTTCGACCGAGTCGCGAGCGCAGATGCTTCAGAAAAGCTCCGGTTTGAATGCCAAGCTGGACAAGAACGGCAATCGGCCCTTTGACCTGCAGAACCTGGAAATCAGGATGGTCCGCAAGGATGGAGAACAAGTTTGGGCTGAGATCCAGAACAGTTTTTTCCAGACCGATCAGGGCAACGTTGATGGCATCGTCGGTGTGGCTCGGGATATCACCAAGCGCAAGGAGTACGAAGAGGCACTGGAAGAAAGTGAAAATAAATATCGCAGTATCCTCGAAAGCATCGACGAGTGCTATTATGAGGTCGATCTGGCCGGCAATTTAACCTTCATCAATCGGGCCGGGTGCGACATTTTGGGGTACAGTAAAGATGAATTGATTGGGTTGAACAACCGGGACTACACGACGGAAAAGACGGCCCGAAAACTATACCGGGCGTTTCATTCGGTTTTTCTGACCGGTCAGCCCAAACGGATTATGGATTATGAGATTATCAAGAAGGACGGCGAAAGCCGCATCCTGGAACTCTCCACCGCACTGATCCAAGACGACAGCGCAATCCCGGTCGGCTTTCGTGGCATCGCCCGCGATATCACCCAGCGCAAGCAGGCCCAGCTCGAAAAAGAGAGACTCGAAAATCAACTCCTGCAGGCCGAGAAAATGAAGGCCATCGGTACGCTGGCCGGTGGTGTGGCCCACGATCTGAACAATATCCTCTCCGGTATCGTCAGTTACCCGGAATTGCTGCTGCTGGACCTGGCTCCGGACAGCCCGATGGTCAAACCTATCAAAACCATTCAGGAGTCGGGCAAAAAGGCGGCCGCGATCGTACAGGACCTGTTGACGCTGGCCCGAAGGGGGGTGTCGGTTTCCGAGGTGGTCAACCTGAATGATATTGTCAATGAGTATCTTAACAGTCCCGAATACCAGCGACTGCTCCATTTCCACCCGTTGGTAGCAATGGAAAGTCGGCTGGAGTCGTCCCTCTTTAATATTTTGGGTTCGCCCCACCACCTGTCCAAGACCGTCATGAATCTGGTCTCCAATGCTGCCGAAGCCATGCGCGATGGTGGAACGATTGTCATCGAAACCAACAATGAATACATCGACCGTCCCTTACACGGGTATGATAAAATCGAGGAAGGCGACTATTGCGTGTTAACCGTTGCGGACACGGGAATCGGTATTGCGGCCGAGGAGCTGCAAAAAATATTCGAACCCTTTTACACCAAGAAGACCATGGGAAGAAGCGGAACCGGCTTGGGCATGGCAGTGGTCTGGGGAACCGTTAAGGACCACAAGGGATACATCGGGTTAAACAGCGTACCGGGGAAAGGTACGGTATTCAAACTCTATTTTCCGATCACCCGCCAAGCCCGCTGCAGCGATGGACGGTTGTTATCCATGGACGACTACAAAGGGCACGGGGAAAGGGTGTTGATTGTCGATGATGTGTTGGAGCAGCGTGAGATCGCAACGAGCATGCTCACTGCGCTGGGTTATCAGGTCGCATGTGTCAGCAGTGGTGAAAAGGCCCTTCAACACGTCCAATCCAATCGGGTGGATCTGGTCGTTCTGGACATG
This sequence comes from Desulfosarcina sp., assembly GCA_046484885.1. Classification (GTDB taxonomy): domain Bacteria; phylum Desulfobacterota; class Desulfobacteria; order Desulfobacterales; family Desulfosarcinaceae; genus Desulfosarcina. The sequence goes on from JAWOIA010000066.1 coordinate 4,459, forward strand.
GTCATGGCACCAGGGATGGACGGCCTGGAGACGTTCCGGCAGATCAACCGGCTGGAGCCGCGACAAAAAGTGATCATTACCAGCGGGTTTTCCGAAACCCAACGGGTCAGAGAGGCACAGCGGCTGGGAGCCGGGCAATACGTCAAAAAGCCGTATTCGCTGGAAACCATCGGTTTGGCCGTTCGCAATGAACTGGGGCGGCGGCAGGAGGCCGCCTGAATGTGCCGGCGATTGAACCCATCCGTGCAGACGACCTAATCCTTTCCGGTTAAAGCGGTCTTTTTTTGACGGCGATTTGATTGTCAAGCGTCAGTACGCCCATCCCTGCGGGGCCGCTCTACCAAATGGTTCACTGTAAAATGGGGTCTGGCGGGTATGGATTTCCGTTTCATCACCTGATACATTCGCCGATGTCAGAAGGTGTCGGCACAAGATAAATTTGAACCCAGTCAATCAAAACCCGGGAGAGCCCATGATCGATCGCAAAAAGGTGCTGGTATTGGACCCCTCTCCAATTTTTCGACGTGCCCTGAAAGAGGTGATCCAGACTATTGAGACCCATGTGGACGTTGTCGAGGCAGGCGATATCGAGCAGGCGGAGACAATCTTGAGAAATGAATCCCCGGATGTCGTTTTTATCGATATTGCGATTCCCGGGTACAACGGCGTCGCTTTTATCGCCTCCGTCAAAGCGTTGGTTCCGGATAGTCGAATTGTTGTGCTGACAAGCCGCGATTCCGACGAGTACCAGGATGCCTCGTTGGAAAATGGGGCTGACTATTTCCTGTCCAAGGAGCAAACCGGGGGGCTCCGCCTGTTGGATGTCATCCGGGAAACCATCCGTAGAAAAGACACCCTATGATCGGAAAGGTCGGGCCTTGAAACCCAAATGCCGTATTTTCATTGTCGAGGATCATCAGCTCTTTCGAGAGGGACTGAAATCGATGCTCAACAGCCGGGACGACATCACCATCGTCGGTGAGGCCGAAGATGGCCTGGAGGCGATTCGACAGATTCGAAAGACAACACCGGATCTGGTGCTGCTGGATCTTTCCATGCCAAAATTGGGCGGGATATCGGTGCTGAGAGAGGTCAAGCGAGAGCTGCCGGAAACAAGGATCCTCGCTTTGACCATCCACGAATCCGACCAATATGTTTTGGAAGCATTTGAAGCCGGAACTGATGGTTACTGCATCAAGGATGCCAGCAGAAAAGAGCTGATGTTGGCCATTGACAGCGTCCTGCGGGGCCAAACCTACATCAGCCCGGGGGTTTCCGACCAAGTCATGGCCGGTTATCTGGCCGGTCAAAGAGGAACGCGGGAAAAATCTCGATGGGACGCCATTACCCAGCGGGAACGTGAAGTGCTCAAACTTTTGGCCGAAGGGTACACCAACAAGCAAATCGGCAACCTTCTTAATATCAGCGTCAAAACGGTCGAGAAGCACCGGGCCAACCTGATCGGCAAGCTCGATCTGCACAACGTGGCCCAACTGACGGCGTTCGCCATTGAAAAAGGATTGGTTGAAACGGGGAAATAGAGGCGCTAGCCCGCAGGCCTGATCAAGGACCGCAACGGGCCTCTTTCAGGCACCAGCGCTGCACGACCCATCCGGGATAAACGCTTCCCCGGCGCTTCGGCGCCCCGCTCGGGGTTGCGGTCTGAAGCGGCATTCCCTGATGTGGCGATCCTATCCATGGATGCCGTTGCGACGGTGACTCCTCCGAGAATGGACCAAGCCAGACGGGTACCGGAGCGGGGTCATGTCTGATAAAACCAAAGGCAATAACGCCACGATCCGCGCCCTGGAGAACGAAATTATCGAACGCAGGCGCATCAGTGACGCCTTGACCCTTTCCCAGGAACGATTAAAGCGCCTGTCCATGCGGACCTTAACCGTTTTGGAAGCCGATCGGCAGACGATTTCCAAGGAGTTGCATGACAGCATTGGCGCTAGTCTGGCGGCGATAAAATTCAGCCTCGAGGGCAAAGAGATCAAGCGGGTGCAAAATCAGGGTCGACTGGAGGACTCCTTGGAACAGGAAATTGCCTACCTGCTGGCCGCCATCAAAGAGACCAAACGCATCTCCGCCAATTTACGGCCCACCATTCTGGATGACTTGGGACTGATGGCCACCATTCAGTGGTATCTGCGCCAGTTCCAGAGCTCGTACGGGACTATCCGCATTCATTACACCACGGAAATTTCCGAAGCGGATGTTCCCGAAGCCATGAAAATCGTCATTTACCGAATGATTCAAGAAGGCCTCACCAACGCTGAAAAACACAGTCAAGCAGCTTCGGTTCATTTGGCTATGGGGTTTGCCGAGCAAAACCAGGTCATATCGTTGCGGATTGAAGACGATGGCCGAGGATTTGACGTCCAGGAAGCGCTCTCCAGGAAAGACCCCCTCAGCGGATACGGCCTGATTGCCATGCGCGAGCGCTGCGAGATCTTTGGTGGATCCTTTTCGATTGAATCGGAAACGGGGAAAGGGACCAGGATCAACGCCACCCTTCCCTGCTTCGATCAATTCGGGGAGTCGGCACCGGGCCGGATGGGGTGATTGCGCCATCATAGGAGGGGCTTGAGCATGTAGATGATGTCGCTTTCGCGGGAGGGGTAGGGCGTCATGATGCACTGACGGTACAGTTTGTCCACCGTGATCTGGTTGCGCATGGCCAGGGTGAAAAGGCTGATCAGACCGGTGGCGTTGTCTGACAGAATGTGGGCCCCCAAAACAGCGCCATCTTGTCCCGCCAGGATCTTATAGGCCGCCGATTTCAGGCCCACCCGCCGGTAGGTCGGCCAGTTCAAGTCCTTGCCGAAACTTTTTTGATGGGCCACCCCCTCTTTGGTAAGCGCCTGCTCCGTCGCACCCACCATCCCGTACTGGGGGTAGGTGAACAAAACGGCCGGCACGGCCGAGTAATCCATGGTGGTTCTGGTGTCACGGTTGTTGTACCGGTTGACAATGTTCGCGGCGGCGGTCTGGGCCTCCAGATCGGCCACGCGGGCCAATTGGACCGTGGCGGCGCAGTCACCCACGGCATAAATGCCGGCCTGGGTGGTCTGCATGCCATCGTTGACGGTGATGCCGCGTCGTTGATAGTGGATGCCGGCTTTCTCCAGGTCCAGATCATCGATGTCCGGTGACCGGCCGGCGCCGTGGACAACCAGGTCCGCTTCGTAGCGGCTTCCATCTTCGGTCCGGACGGTGAAGATGCCATCGCGCTGCTCGATGGCGGTGACGGCCGCTTGGCTGTGGATGTCGATCCCCTCCAGCGCCGACGCCTCGGCCAGCAGTGCCACCATCTCTTCATCAAAGGGTCCCAACGGGCGGGGACCGGCCTCCAGAATGATGCAGCCGGTGTCCGTCGGTCCCAGTCGAACGGCAAAATGAGACAGTTCAAAGGAGATGAAGCCCCCGCCGATGAAAACGATCCGGCGCGGCAGCCGGTTCAGTTCCAGGAACTCGGTGCTGGTGACCATCCATTGGGCGCCCTCCATTGGCAAGGCCATGGGAATGGCGCCGGTGGCGATGACGACGAAACGCGCCGATAGCCGCTGGTGGTCGACGGCGATGGTGCTATGGTCCAAGAATCGGGCCCGCCCACTGATCAACTCGATGCCGGCCTGTTTCAGGCCGCTGACCGTATTGGCCGGCACTCGCGCGGTAAACCGGTTTTTGGCCGCACGCAAGTCGGACCAGTCGGCGGATGCGGGTGCGGTTATGCCGATGCCGCAGAGATGGTGGGAGCGGGCGACTGTTTCGGCGCCTTCGTAATACCATTTTTTGGCCTGGCAGCCGCTGAGCGCGCAGGTCCCCCCCGGCCGTTCACTGTGTTCCACCACTGCCACCCTGAGGCCGTTGCGGTTCAATTCATAGGCGGCGGTTTGTCCGGCGGTACCGGTACCGATCACCAGGGCGTCATATCGGTTGGACATGGGCTCCTCCATAGGGTCTGATGCCTCTCGGGGCCGTCAGGCTCATCCCGGGGCTAATTTCTCTTCGATTTTTCGTGCCAGATCCCCCCGGCCGCGGTTCTCTAAAGGCTGGATCAGCTCCTCGTAGAAAGGTTGTCGCACCCGAATGGTAATGCTGAATGCATCCAGCCAGGCCGGGTCCACCTCGTTGGCTTCAAAAGCCCGGGTCTGGTCCAGCAGGCCGAGGGCCTCCAGTTCGAGCATGGTGCGCACGCACTTCTCACAGCGGCCGCAGTTGAGCTTGTCCGGCACGTTGGCCAGGCAGACGCGGAAATTCTGAAAGGCCACCTCCCAGCCGCTCACGATTTTCAATTTGTGCATGCGCGACAAGCCGATGTCCCGGTGGCGGATCTGAAGGTCAGCGCTGCTATACTCCGGGTCCAGCAAGGGGTGGGACCCGCAGGGATGCAGATGGGGAATGTCATAGGAGGAGGCCAGCCAGGCCAAGTCGATGCGCCGGGCCAGTGCGTGGGCGGCGGCGGCCAGCACGGCCCCGAAGAACTGGTTGAGCCACAATTCGCGGTTGTCGCACAGGTGGCGGATATTGGTATGCACCGGAATGAGGTTCAGACCGGCGGCGGCGGCCACCGGCGCCATGGCGGTCCTGGCGCGCTGGAACACTCGGTACTTGGCCCCGCGTTCGACCACGCCGCCGATGTCAAAGCCGTGCACCAGCAGGGCGTCTTTGGGGTGAGCCGGATGAGTGGGGGCATAATGGTCCATGATCCGTTTCAGGGCCGCCAGGGAATCGATGCCCCCGGAAAGAAAGATCGCCGCGTGGCGGCTTTTTTCTGCCTGCAGGGTGCTGCTGGCCAGCGGTGCATCGATGGTCAAGGGCTTGAAGGCGCCCGCGGTCCAGTGGTGCATCAGCGCCATGACCGTCTCCAGCCCCTCTTTGAACCGGGGACAGATCGCCTCCGCAAGGGCCAGGCGCCGCTCCCCGAAATAAAGGGCCGGGATGATGCAGCCTGCGGCAAAGGCGTGGGGGTTGGGGAAAAGGGCCTCGGCGAACGGCGTTTCGGTTTCGATGAAGATCTCCTGCGGCGGCTGGTCGCAATCTTCATAGCCGACGGTGGCCACCGCCCGGACCAATGCATCGTTCCTTCTCGTATGCAAGTTGAAAAGTCTCATTTTTCAGGTCTCAGCCTCGCCTATAAAGCGGCGGTACCGATCGACGGCGAAGTGGACAATCCGGCCGGCGATGTCCATGCCGGTGGCTCCTTCAAGGCCCTTGAAACCGGGCGAGTAGTTCACTTCGACGATGAAAGGCCGGTTGTGGGCGTCGACCATCATATCCACGCCGGCCACGTCACACCCTGCAGCGGCCGCGGCGTTGAGGGCGATTTGTTCCAGTTCGGTCGGCAGGGTGGTGGCCTGTATGCCGCTTCCCAGATGAAAGTTGGCCCGAAACTCCCCTTTGGGGGGTACCAATGTTGCTGCACAGACCAGTTCGCTGCCGATGATCAGGGCCCGTATGTCCTGGCGTTGCTGAGGCGGGATATAGCGCTGGACGATCAGGCCGCGGCGACGATTCAATGCGGGCAGGGCTCGCTGACGGGCGTCGATGGGGTCGCTGATCCGCAGAACCCCCTCGCCCTGGCGCTGGCTGATCTGTTTGACGACCACGGGGTAGCCGCCCAGAAGATCCACGGCGTGAAAAAAGCCCGTTTCATCATTGATAAAGATCGTATCGGGGCAGGGCAGGCCGGCGGCGGTCATTACCTGCTGGGTTAAAAACTTGTTGCGGGCGATGGAGACCGCCGCCAGGTTGTTGATCAACGGCAGACCCATGAATTGGAACTGCCCGATCAGAGCCAGGCAGGCATCACTGATTTGGGCCCCCTGGCGCGGCAGCACCACGTCCGGCAGGGGTGTGGCATGGGTTGTGGTCGATCCCAATCGCCCGCCGACGGCCTTTGGCCAGAGGCGATAAGGGTGGATGAGAACACCCTCGTGACCGGCCTGGCGGGCCGCGTCCAACAAGCGGCGGTTGGGGTGATAGTCAGGATCCTTAACGGTAATGATGCCGATACGAAGGGTCATGCCAGCCCCCCCTTGTCCGGGCCGTCGATCATCCGGGCCGGCATCCAGATGGCCACCTGTTTGCCGGCCATGGGGCTGAAGTAGGTGGCCACTTTACGGGTATGGTTGCGGATGGCGATGGTTTGGGTGGCCGTGTTGTCCTCGGCGATGACCGAGAAGATTTTTCGGTCCCCGGCCCGGGCTGTCAGCCCCTCCAGGAGTTTGGTGCCGATGCCCAGGCCCCGGTATTCGGGTCGTACCGAGGTGTAGCCGCGTTCGACAAAACCGCTCAGGTTGAGCCCCGACTGGTGCCGGACGGCCTCGATATATTCGGCGCGGGGGTTTTTCAGACTGGAGTTGCCGACGATGACGCCTTTTTCCAGGGCATAACCGATGAGGAAGGCCCGCTCCAGATTGGATCGGACATGAGTGGCGCCAACCGTGCCCCCGGCCTTCACCATGGCGCAGATCTCGTCCAGGTAACCGGGGGGCAACTGGCCCGGTGCACAAAAATGATACTCCAGAGCCTGGCCAAGGCAGAAGATTGGGTCTCCGCTGTCGTCAACACGGGCTCTTGAAAGCCAGTCGCTGCCAAAGCGATCGAGCAGTAGAAAACGGTGCACCGGGTTGGTGACCGCCCGCCACAAGGGGCGACCGGGCAGCGGGCGCACCGATCCGTATCGCTGAAGGAGCGGCTCGTCCCGATCAGCCTTGCGAGAGGCTTCCCACGAGTGAATCAGATTCGGCTGGCTGGCAACGGCCGCAAGGTTTTGCGGTGATGCGGCCAAGCCGTCGAGCACCAGGTGGTTCCAGATCCCGGCCCTGGAAAATGACCTGAAAAAACGAAAACCCGGTATCGTTCTCGTTAAGCGCCATTGGATGGAGACGATGACGCCGATATGATTCGGGAAATCGAAATCCACGGTCAGGTGGTCGTCCAGGTCGCAGCAGATGGCGAGGCGCAAGGCGGGCTTTGTTTGATCGAAATGCGTGATCAGCGCTTTGAGCCGGTGCAACGGCATTGCATCCGGACACAAGAAGTGGGTCGCACCGTGGCGCGACGATAACTGCCCCAGCAGGTTCGGCAAGGTTTCGTCGCCAGCAGTGGAAGATGGCCGGCGGCTGCTCCACCGGCGGGAAGCGGCGCCCTCGCTGACCATCCGCATCGCCTGGGTCAGGGTAGACGGCGGTTGGGTCGACTCTGCCGAAAGGGGGCAGATCATTAATATGGAAGTGGCAGCAACGACAGCCATGGAATTATACCAAACCGTTTTCAGGCGATCCGTGAACCGCTGGGGGCGGTCACGGGACCGCAGCCGGCGGATTGAACCGGTTGGAATCCGGTGGATAGCCGCCGCAACCCGGCGCCGGCCGGGCCCAAGGGTCCCTCGACCGAGAATCATAGGGATTTTGTGACCGGGTGTCAAATGCTAAACACCCGGCGATCGGCGCTGGGAGGGAAAGCAGCCCCAGGGTTGCCAAGTCCGATAATTTGAAGTAATACTGACCATCCGACACTGAGGGTTACCTAAAGGACGCTGCCTCTGATGAAGATCGCCTTTCTGATGGATCCACTGGAAAGCATCCAGCCCGAATACGAGACCACCAGTCACCTGATGTACGAATGCAACCAGCGTGGACACACGGTCTACTTCCTGGAGCCCCACGATGTTTACATCCGCAACGGCGAGGTGGCGGGCCGGATGCGCAACATAACGGTCCAACCTGGTCGCGGCGTGGTCCAATACTGGCAGGACATCATCCGCTGCGCCAAGCAGGACCACCTCATATTCGAAGCCCTCATCGAACTGGATGCCCTCTTTTTGCGCAGCAACCCGCCCCTCAACTACCAGGCCATGGAGTTTTTGCAGAGCGTCAAGCGGCACGTTTTTATCCTCAACAGCACCAGCGGTCAAATCCTGGGCAACAGCAAGCTCTACATCCTCAACTTCCCGGAGATCATCCCCGAGACCCATGTCTCCAGGGATCCCTCCCGTCTGCGTAAAATCATCGACGATTTCGGTGGGGCCATGGTGGTCAAACCGTTGCAGCGCTTCGGGGGCGAAGGCGTGATCAAGGTCAGCACTCGCGACCGCATGAACCTCAATTCCCTGATCCACTACTATGTGCGGGCCTATGAATCCTATGCTCGTCGCGAGCCCATCATGGTGCAGGAGTTCCTCAAGAGCGTCAAACAGGACGGGGATATCCGCATCCTGTTGCTCAACGGTGAGATCATCGGTGCCATGCGCCGAAAACCCAAAAAGGGCGATTTCCGCACCAATGTGCACGCCGGTGGGGAGGTGTTCGCCCATCGGGTGACCGAGCAGGAAAAAAAAATCTGCCGGGTGATCAAGGAGAAGCTCATCGCCGATGGTCTCTTCTTTGTGGGAATCGACGTCATTGCAGGAAAACTGGTGGAGGTCAATTGTGTCAGCCCCGGTGGCATTCCACGCATCAACCGGCTGGACAACTGCCGCCTTGAAGGCACTGTGGTTGATTTTATCGAGCGGAAAACTGCTGCGATGGGTCGTGATACGCACCGAAAGCGAGCGTGAGCATGGTTGGTAGGAACCGGTTTCATCGTCTGGGCGCACTGCTTCTGATGGTGCTTGCGCTGGGTGCCTGCCAGGAATTCGATCGTTCCGATGTTCTCCGAATCGGCTTGGCCGAGGAACCGCGCACCCTGAATGTCTGGTTGGCCAGTGACGTCAATTCCCGCAAGGTGCTCTCCCTGATCTACCAGCCCTTGTATGTCTACGACCCGGAAACGATGGATCTGGTGCCATGGCTGGCTGCGGCCATGCCCGAATACGATCCTCAGACCATCTCCTACACCGTTCGCCTCAGACCGGCCCGCTGGTCGGACGGAACGCCCTTCACATCTCAGGATGTGGCCTTTACCGCCCACCTTATCCAAACCTTCAAGGTGCCGCGTTACGCCTCCAGCTGGAGTTTCATCGACCGTGTCCAAACCCCGGATCCCCATACGGTGATTTTTTACCTGCAGCAGCCCATGGCGACCTTTCTCACCGGAACGATGGTCACCCCGATTGTCCAGCACAAAGAGTGGTCGGTGATCGCCGAACAGGCCCAAGCCACTGAAAAGCCGCTGACGGCATTGCTCAACCATCGTATGCAGCATCCCGTCGGCACCGGACCTTTCATCCTGGAACAGTGGCGCAAGGGCGCATTTGTTCACATGAAAAGAAACCCGCATTTTTTCGGAACCGGCCAGACCATCAACGGACAGGTCCTGGGACCGTTTTTCGAGGAGCTGGTCTTCTCGGTGTTTGGTACATCGGACGTGGCCATCCTGGCCCTGAAAAAGGGCAGTATCGACATGTTCTGGTGGCACGTCCAGCCTGGCTACATGGACGACCTGGGCCGGCATGAACAAATCCAGCTCTTCACCAACGAGAAAAGCGCCCTCTATTTCATGGGATTCAACCTGCGGCGGCCGCCTTTTAACGATGTGGTTCTGCGTCGGGCCGTGGCTCATCTGATTGACAAAGACTTCATCGTTTCGCGGGTTCTTCAAGGGCAGGGCGGCAAGATGTTTTCGGTGGTCCCGGCTGAAAATGTCTTCTGGTGTTGCACCGACCTGCCGCGCCACGGGGACGGCATGAGCCGCGAAAGCCGGTATGCCGTCGCTTACCAACTGCTCGCCGAAGCGGGATACACCTGGGCGGTGCCGCCGCTGGATGCGGCCGGCAATCTTCAGCCCGCTCGAGAGATTCGGCTGCCCGATGGCCGGCCCATGGCACGCTTTACCATCCTGACGCCACCGGCCGACTACGACCCGCACCGGGCCATCAGCGGGCTGATGATCCAGGAGTGGCTTCGAGAGTTGGGGATGCCCGCCTTCGCCCGGCCCATGGCCTTCTCCTCCTTGTTGCAGCAAGTCAAAGCCAATCACGACTTCGATGCCTTTATTCTCGGATACGGGCGGCTGCGGCTGGATCCGGAATATGTCCGGAACCTGTTCCATTCGGCCAACGACCAGCCCCGGGGCTGGAACATGAGCGGATACCGCAATCCTGTTTTTGATGAACTGGCCGACCGGTCCATTTCCGAAATGGATCCCCTCAAACGACGGGAGTTGGTGTTTGAGATGCAGCGGCTGATTGCCCGGGATCTTCCCTTCATTCCCATTTACAACCCACATGTGGTGGAAGCGGTGCGTCGGGATCGTTTCGAGGGTTGGGTGGAGATGCTGGAGGGGATCGGCAACATTTGGTCCCTGTCCCTGGTCAAACCGGTGGCCCGCCATGGGACTTAGACGCTTCGTCCTGAGACGGCTGGTGGAGATCGTGGTGATCTTTTTCGTGATCATGACGGTGCTCTTTGTACTGTTCCGCCTGGCACCGGGGGATCCGGTCGCCCGCATGGTCGATCCGAGCATGACACCCGAAGACGCCCGCCTGCTCATGGAGAGTATGGGGTTGGATCAGCCCCTGTGGACCCAATACCTCTACTACCTGAAAAATGTGGCCACCGGCAACCTGGGGATCTCGTTCCACTACGGCGAGCCGGTTTCCCGCATCCTGATGAACCGGCTGCCCAACACCATCTTGCTCTTTACCACCGCCATCCTGCTCTCGGCCCTGCTGGGCGTCTTTCTGGGAAAAATCGCCGCCTGGAGACGCGAGGAGGGTATCGATACGCTGATGACCATCGGGGCGCTGTTTTGCAACACCCTGTTTCTTCCGTGGCTGGCCCTGATTATGATCTGGTTTTTTGCCTACTGGGTGGGATGGTTTCCCATCACGGGAATGATCTCGCCGGAGGTGTGGATCGACCCGAGTGCCGGGCTGATCCGAAAAACTCTGGACGTACTCCACCACATGGCTTTGCCGCTGATGACCCTGATAGTGACTCATTTCGGCAGCTACCTGCTGGTGATGCGCAGCAGCATGCTCGATACGCTCAAAGATGATTATATCATCACCGCCCGGGCCAAAGGGCTGGACGAAAAGACCATTCGGGACCACCATGCAGCGCCCAACGCCGCGCTTCCGGTTGTGACCAGCGTCGGCCTGAGCCTGGCCTTTTCCATCAACGGCGGAGCGCTGACCGAGACGGTATTTTCCTGGCCGGGTATCGGGCGGGAGCTGGTATTTTCAGTCAGCCACAGCGATTACCCCCTGGCCCAGGCCGCTTTTCTGATGATCGCCATCGTGGTGCTGATGGCCAATCTGGTGGTCGATGTGCTTTACGCCTATCTGGACCCGAGGATTCGGTACTGAAATGCCCGAGGCACCCCAACCATCCCGGAAACGGGGAAACACCTGTGACCAGCCAGACGGCAAACACCGCTTGCATTGGGTTGCGCGTTTCGTGGACGGCTGGCGCGTCTACCGCAAAAATACCATCGGTCGAATCGGTATCATTCTGTTGGGACTGTTCGCTCTGATGGCCCTGGCCAGCTTCATCCCACCCTGGGTGGACCCCATGTACCACCCCATGACCGGCGTGGATCCACACATCTCCCACAGCACCGGTCCCAGCCTGCGCCACTGGCTGGGCACCGATTTTATCGGCAGAGACATCTTCAGCCAGTTGCTGGCCGGTGCGCGGATCGCTTTCATGGTGGGCATCTCTTCAGCCCTGATCAGTATTCTTCTGGGCACCACCATCGGCATGGTGGCCGGGTATGCGGGGAAAACCACCGATGTGGTGCTGATGCGGTTGGCGGACATGATCATGGTCATGCCCACCCTGCTGGTGGTGTTGATCCTGGCGGCCCTTTTCGGCCAACTGAATATCTGGGTGATCGTTCTGATGATCGCCCTGTTCCGTTGGCCCGGTGTGGCCCGGGTGATCCGTTCCCAGACCCTTTCCCTGCGGCACCGACCCTTCGTCGAGGCCGCACGGGTGGCCGGCGCTTCGCACCTGCGTATTTTGTTCCGGCATATTTTGCCCCATGTCATGCCCTTGGCGCTGCTTTACATGACCTTCCGGGTCACCTCGGCCATCATCATCGAGGCGGCCCTGGCATTTCTGGGTTTCGGGGATCCGGGCACGGTCAGCTGGGGGATGATGCTCCAGTGGGTCTGGAAGACGGGGCACATGTTCCAGGCGCCATACTGGCTCCTGCCGCCGGGCATCTGTATCTCCTTGATCACCATGGCCTTTTACATGACCGGTCGGGCCATGGACGATGTTCTGGACCCGCGGCTGCGCAGTGAGGAGACCAAGGCGTGACCCCCACTTTGTTGGAAGTCGATAACCTGAGCATCGGCTACCGCACGGCCGGTGTCGTCAATCTGGCGGTGGAGGGGGTCTCTTTTCGCGTGGAGCGAGGCGGGTCCCTGGGCCTGGTGGGTGAATCCGGATGCGGCAAGACCACTATCGGCATGGCCCTCATGGGGCTGCTGGGATCCAATGCGGCGATTGTCTCCGGCCGGATCCTTTTTGAGGGCCAAGATCTGTTGACCGTCGGTGAGGCCCGGATCCGTCAGATCCGGTGGCGCCGAATCTCTATGATTTTCCAGTCGGCCATGAATGCCCTCAACCCGGTGCATCGCGTTCAGGACCAGATTGCCGAAGCGATCGTCACCCATGAGCCGCATCTTTCCGGGCAGGCGCTGGCCGCCCGGGTCCGTGCCTTGTTCGATCTGGTCAAAATTCCCGCCAACCGCCTTCAAAACTACCCCCACCAGTTTTCCGGCGGTATGCGCCAGCGGGTGATCATTGCCATGGCTCTGGCCTGCAACCCTTCTCTGATTATCGCCGACGAACCGACTACAGCGTTGGATGTAATTGTCCAGGACCAAATTCTGAGTGCCATCGCAGCGGTTCAAAAGGAAATGAACATCGGTATGATTTTCATTTCCCATGACATTGCCGTGGTGGCGGACGTTTGCACCCATATCGGCGTCATGCACGCCGGGCGCCTGGTGGAATACGGCAGTCGGCAGGAGGTGCTGGAATGCCCGGGCCACCCCTATACCCGGATGCTGCTGGCCTCCCTGCTGACCCTTTCGGATCAGGCGGCCGACCTTTCCGGCGCTGTGTGTGCGTGGGGCGACAATGGGCCGGCCGCGAAGACGGGCTGTCCGATCAGCGCAGTATGTACCGATGCCACGGCTGCCTGCAGGCATGAACCGGCCGGCTGGGTCGACCTGAGCGCCACCCATCGCGTGCGCTGCCTGAATGTCGGCAAGGGAGGGTGACATGGCGGAGATCCATACCGATCCGATCCTTTGCATGAATCAGGTCACCAAAGCCTACCGCGTTCGGCAGTCGCTTTTTGGCAGGGGCGCCGATCCGGTTGTGGCTTTGGACCAGCTCAGCCTGGATATCCGGGCCGGAGAAATTTTTGGCCTGGTGGGCGAAAGCGGCAGCGGTAAAACCACGGCCAGTCGGCTGATCCTCGGCCTGGAAAGGCCCGATAGCGGGCGGATATCCTTTGAAGGCCGGGATATCGTGGGTCTTAAGGGGCGAGCCAGACGGGAACTGACCAAACATGTCCAGGTGATTTTCCAGGATCCGTACCAGAGTATCAACGCCCATCTGTCCATATTCGAATCGGTTTGCGAACCACTGGTGATCCACGGCATCGGAGACCGGGCACAGCGTCGGATCAGGGTCTGTGAGGCCCTCGAGACCGCCGGACTGACACCGCCCGAAACCTACCTGGAACGATATCCCCATCAGCTCTCCGGTGGACAGCGCCAACGGGTGGCCATTGCCCGGGCCATGATTCTGGAACCCCGCTTCCTGATCGCCGATGAGCCCACCTCCATGCTGGACGCCTCCATCTCCTTCCTGATTTTTCGGTTGTTGAACCGGCTGCGGGAAACCTTTGGCGTGACCATGCTGTTTATCACCCATAGTCTGGCGGCTGCCCGCAACCTCTGTGATCGGGTGGGGGTGATCTACCGGGGGCAGCTGGTGGAGGAGGGCACAGCCCAGGAGACGATTTTAAGACCGCGCCACCCCTACACCCAAGCCCTGGTTGATGCCCACCCCCATTTCGGTTATCAGAGCAGCCGTTCCTACGGCACCCTGCGCGAGATCGAACGCACCCGGCCGGAGACCGACCATTGCCCGTTCTACTCCCGCTGTCGGCTGGCGGTAGATCAGACCTGTAACCGGCGGGAACCCCAATTCAAAGCCCTGGAAGGCGGCCACCGCGTCTCCTGTTTCCTCTATTAACCTGGTTCGGCGTTGCCGGGGGTGGTGACGCGACTTATACTATCCGAATTGATGAAATTGTAAAAAGTCGCTGTTTTCCCTTACCACTGACCGGACAGCCCCGGCTGTCACCCGGTGTAATGCCTATGAAACCGGAATCACCGCCCCGTCGGGCTGAAAAAAAGACCAGCGACAAGGGTATCCGTGAAATCCTGATCGCCGGCGTTTTCTGGCGGATCCTGATCATCGAGATCATCCTGCTGATCGGGTCCGTACTCTACAAGATGGTTTCCGAGGATGCCAGCGGCAGCGAGTTGCTGTGGTATACGCTGCGTATCATCGTGCTGGTGATCATCATTCTGATATTCATGATGGTGACCTTGCGCCACTTTTTGGAGAAGAAGATCATTCAGCCCATGGAGGCGGTGGCCGAAGCCAACCGCCGGCTGGACGTGGAGCATCCGCAAGTGAACCATGTGCCGCTGGATGATGATGCGGCTCTGGAAATACGGGGGCTCGTCTCTACCCGTCAACGGATGCTCGAGGCCATTCTCAGCGTGTCCAATCAACGGTTGCAGCTGGTCAATTTTATCAAAGAGACCTTCGGTCGCTACCTGAGCCACAAAATCGTCGACGAGATACTCGAGTCGCCCGATGGGCGGCGGATCGGCGGCCGCCGTCAGACGGTAACCGTGCTCATGTCCGACCTGCGGGGCTTTTCGGACCTGACGGACTCTCGGGATCCCGAAGAGATGGTCAGCATACTCAATCGTTACCTGGAGGCCATGACGCGGGTGATCCAACACTATGACGGGGTGATCGACGAATTTATCGGTGACGCCATTCTGACCGTGTTTGGGATTCCGGAAGAAAAAAGCGACGACCCCCAGCGGGCCGTGGCCTGTGCCCTGGCTATGCAGCAGACCTTGGTCGATCTGAACCGGGAGATGGCGGCAGAGGGTCTGCCGGTCTTGGAGATGGGTATCGGGATCAACACGGGCCCGGTGGTGGTGGGAAATTTAGGCTCCGAAACCAGGACCAAATACGGCATCGTCGGTGCCGTGGTCAATATCGCATCGCGCATCGAGTCCAATACCGTCGGGGGACAGGTTTTGCTCGGGGAGCCGACCTACTCGGCCGTCAAGGCGCAGGTGACGGCCCAGCCGCCCATGACGGTCATGATGAAGGGACTCAAGCGACCCCTGGTCTGCTATCCGGTCACGGCCATTGGTTCACCTTTCAACGTTCGTTTGACCCCCAAAACCCATGCTCCGCTGGTGGAGATTCGCATCCCCTTTCAGTTGTGGTGCCTGGATGGAAAAAAGGTGGCCTCCGATCCCATTGCGGGGGAGACCCGTTGGCTCAATGCGACCACGCTGGTCGCCGAGATGTCCCAATCACTGCCCCCGTTAACCAACGTGAAGCTCCTTTTCTCGTTTTGCCAGGATGCACACTGCTTTTCAGATGTTTACGCCAAGGTGGTCCAGACGGACAATGAGGACCGTTTAGCGCTTAGCCGACTTCACGTCACTTATATGGATCATCAAGACAGGGACGTTTTAGACCGTTGGATGCGGGCGGTCGCACCCGGCTAACCGGATTGTCGTCCGTTGCGCAAGCCGCACTTCGGCCGATCCGCCTGGGTCCCGGGCGTGCATCCGGACGGCCACGGCCTGCCAGGGGGGTGGGTGGGTGGACCCGACGAAACACCGGCGAGGTTCGACTTGTTCTAATTGGCTGCCGGCCAACGAAACCGAATACAGGGGGTTAAAAATATGATCAACCCGATCCAACGTAGCCGGGGATACGCCACAGTGGGAAGGGGGCATCGCCCGTCACTTGTGCGCTGGATTGAAAAGGTCGCCCGGCTGACGGTGCTGCTGGCGGCGGTGGCTGGGCTTGACCCGGCGGTGGCGGCGCATGCCCTGGAAAAGCAGATTGTTAACTCTCTGGGCATGACCTTTGTTTTGATTCCCGCCGGGACGTTCACCATGGGCAGCCCCCCTGAAGAGGCGTACCGTCGACCTTCAGAGGTCCAGCGCCCGGTCACCATCAGCCGACCTTTTTACATGCAGACCACCGCGGTGACCGTCGATCAGTGGCGGGCGGTCATGGGACGGTCTTTTTTCGCCAGGAAAAAGGGATCCGATGACATGCCGGTAGTCAAGGTGTCCTGGCACGACTGCCATAAATTTATCGGCAAGCTCAACCAGCTGACGGGCGATCGTCACTCTCTTCCGACCGAGGCTCAGTGGGAATATGCCGCTCGGGTCGGCAGCACGACCGCATTTTTCTGGGGTGATGAGATCGACTGCGGTCGGGCCATGTTCGCCAACAACCCCTTGAAGTATGATGCCTGTGTCTCGGTTAACCGCAAAGCCGGCTTGGAGAGCGGCTGTCCGGCACCGGTCAAGCACTACCCGCCCAACGCCTGGGGGCTTTATGACATGCACGGCAACGTCTGGGAGTGGTGCCTGGATCGATTCCGGTTATACGACAACAGCCCGGTCATTGATCCAGTGGAAACCGATTCAGGGAATCAACGGGTGCGGCGCGGCGGAAGCTGGTTCAGCCCCGGCCATTCGTGCCGCAGTGCCAACCGGGCCTATGGCCATCCCATGAGCCGGCTGCAAAGCACCGGCTTTCGGCTGGTCCTGACCGTGCCTGAGCGGCCAGGTGACCAGTCCCGACCGTAACCGGAGAGGTGGCGGCACCGTGAAAAACAAGGCGAATCTGCGCGTGCCTGTCGTTTTAACCCGACCGGCATCCTTACCGGTGAAAGGCATGATCCCTGTTGACCATCACTAAAAAGATAGGCCGCTGGTTCGATGTGCATGAGGATGAGTTCGGTCTGTTTATGTGGACCCTCACCCTGCTGTTTCTGGTGCGCAGTTCTGGGATTTTGCTCAACAATTACGCCGAAACCACGTTCTTGAGGCGTTACGGCGTCGAGTACATGCCCATTGTGAACATGATCAATGCGGTATTGACCGTCTTCATCATGGGGGCCATGACCGGGTTCATGACCCGTCTGCCCGGCGCCCGACTGCTGGCGCGGCTTTTTATCTTTTGCGGGTTGTCGGTGGCGGTCATTCGGGCGATCATACCCTTCGGCATCGATCTGGTCTACCCGATCCTGTTCATGCTCAAGTCCCAGTATGAGGTGTTGCTGGCTCTGTTGTTCTGGAACCTGGCCAACGATCTTTTCAACACCCGGCAATCCAAACGGCTGTTCCCATTGATCACCGCCGGCGGGGTGATCGGCCAGATTCTGGGCAGTTTCGCCACCCCTTTGGTTGCCCGCTGGCTGCACCTGGACAACCTGCTGTTGGTATACATGCTCACCGCTCTGGCCGGGGCCTGGACCATGCGGGCCATGGGGCGGAGACACCCAACCGTGCTGTTTCAGCCGGGTAAAAAGGGTGGCAAAAAGAAGCACACCGGCATGATCGGGGAGCTTAAAACCGTACTGCCCCTGATCAGATCCTCGGTGTTGATCAAAATCCTGGTGGTGCTGACCTTCATGCCCAACGTGGTGATCCCCATCATGAATTATCAGTTCAACTATGCCGTCAGCAATCAATTTGCCACCGAGTCGGGGATGATTCAATTTTTTGGCTATTTTCGGGGCGCGCTCAACATCGTCAGCCTGGTGGTTCTGCTCTTCGTCGGCAAATTGTACGCGCGTTTCGGCTTGGCCGTGGCATTGATGTTTCACCCCTTCAACTACCTGCTGGTATTTGCAGCTTTCCTGCTGCGCTTTGACGTCGTGACAGCCGTTTATGCCCGCATGTCGGCCAATATCATCCGCACCACCATCAATATACCGGCCATTGCGGTGGTGACCGGCCTCTTCCCGGAATCCTACCGCGCCATGATCCGCCCCTTTCTGCGCGGCAGTGTGGTACGCATCGGCCTCTTTATCGGCTCCAGCCTCATCCTGCTCTCCGACCCGCTTTTCCACCCGCGCTACCTCTCCCTGGTGGCCACGCCCTTTGTGATGGCCTGGGCGATCGCCCCATTCGTTCTCAAACGCCGTTATGCCGGGATTCTTTTGGACCTGGTGACCGATGAGCGCATCGATCTGCGCTCTCTTGACGTGGATCAACTGGGTCAGGTGTTCCGAGACAAACGGGCCCAGGCAGGCCTGATCCAACGCTTTGAGCGTGCGGCCGGTGAAGAGCGACTGTGGTATGGCCGGCTGCTTCGATCCATCGCGGTAACCAATCTGGACAGCCGGCTGCTGGCGGCTCTGCAGGAAGAACCGGATGTGCAAACCCGTCTGGGGCTGATCGAACTGCTCTCGGACCAGGCCGGGCCCGAGGCCGTCGCGGCATTCAGGCGGCTGATCCCAACGAGTCCACCTGAAGTGGCTGCGACCATGCTCGATGCCGGCCATCGCATATCACCGCACCTGTTTGCCCCGCTTAACCGGCAGGTGTACGAATCGGACCAGTCCCTATCCATCAAGGCCCGGGCCGTTGGCTCGCTATACACGCTGGATGCCGAAACGTTCGGCCCGGTGATTGAGGGTTGGCTGGCGGACGATGAGACCGAGCGGTTGGGGGCGGGCATCCTTGCCGCCGGGGTTAGCCGGGATATGCGTTTTGCCGGCCGCCTGAAGACACTGCTGGCGGTTTGCGACAACGAGGCCCTGCTGCTTCTGGTTTTAGACAGCCTGCGCGAGATTCCGGGGGCGGGTCTCAACCCGCTGGTGGCCGAGCGTCTTTTGGATCCGGATCCGCGCATGCGCCGTGCCGCACTCGAGCTCTATCGGATTGAAGATGAGGCCTGCCTGAAAAAAGTGATTCCTCTGCTGGGGGATGACTCCCGGGAGGTAAGCCTGTTGGCCCGGCAAAAAATCCACAAGGCCGACTACCAGAACAGTCTGCGACTGGTCAAGTCCCTCTCCCTTCCCCAGAAAAAGGTAAGGGAGGCGCTGTTTGATCTTTTGGACGATATGGCGATCAAGGATCTGGATGTGTTCCGGTTCGTTCAAGGCCAGGCCCGGACCTGTTTCCAGCTGATGATCCAGGCCCACGGCGTCAGACGGCTTCCCGGTGGGGCGTTGCCGCAGCTGTTGGCACTCCATCTGGACGAGCGGGTCTGGTTTACCATGCAGACCATGCTGCGGGTGTTGGCGGCCCAGGACCGTTCCGGACGGATGCACAAGATCGCCAGGGCGGTCTTTTCTTCGGACAAACGCCAGCGGGCCAACAGCCTGGAGGCCATGGACGACATTTTGGATCGAAACCTGGTGCGGTTGCTGATACCGCTTTTGGATGAGCTGGATATGCCGTCACGCATCGCTGCGGGAAGGCGGCTTTTTCGCGGTCAGTTGCAGGAACCGGCCCCAGGCGCGCTGGTCGGTGGTTTGTTGATCAGCTCCAACTGGGTCACGTTGGCCGTGACACTGGCCATGATCGGCGAACAGGCGACGCTGCCTGTCAATCCCAGCCGCATCCGGGAACTCGCTGAACACCCCAATCGCTACGTATCCCGTGGAGCTTTAGAATTGCTTAAAAGAAGAGATGGCTCCTCATCCTTGCAGGAGGCAACAATGGAAACGACGGCTTCGATCCCATTGACGGAGAAAATTTTGCATCTGAAAAAAATTGAGATTTTCAGCGATCTGAGTGTCAACGAACTGGCGGCCGTGGCGTCGGTTACCGAGGAGGCATCTTTTGGTGAGGGGGAACTGGTTTTTGAAGAGGGCGAGCGAGGCAATACGTTGTATCTGATCATCCAAGGCGAAGTGGCGGTGATCGTGGGCTACCATTCGGATCAGGCCATTGAACTGGACAGGATCGCCCCCGGTGACTATTTTGGCGAAATGGCACTGTTCGGCGATAACCGCCGCTCGGCCACCATCCGCGTGAATCAAACAGCGCGGTTTTTAACCCTGCACAAGCAAGAGTTGGAAGAGATCGTACGTGAATACCCCCAGATTGCGCTGCATGTCTGTCGGGTTCTCAGTATTCGCATTCGCCGCCTGCACGGCAAAATTTCCGAACACAGTTGTTGAATACGGTCCACCAAGCGGCTATGGGGGGCCCTGACAGTTACTCGACGTCCACCTTGGTTCCGGCCCGCCAGAATGGGCAAAGCCGATTGACTTAACCTGGGTGGTGGCCGACTATCGGCATCAGTTGGATATCAACGATGAAGAACCTGCGAAAATCGCTTTTTAAACATCCGAGCCTGATCCTTGCTCCATGTGATTTCGGCCATGGAATATTCACCAAAAGTTTCATCCCTCCGGACACCACCTTGGAAGAGTGCCCTTATTTGCGGATCGAGGCGGAAGCCTGCAGCGGCATTCTTGACGATTATGCCTTCAATCTGGAATCAGCGGAAGAAAACGGTGACGCGGATTATTATTCCCTGGTGCTCGGTTGGGGCAGCCTGTTCAACCACTCTTACGACCACAATACCGAGTATTGGCACGATATGAGCCGCGACCTGATTGTTTTCCACACCATCAAGGCGGTGGCCGCCGGCGGACAGCTTTTCGTCAATTATGGAAAAGAGTGGTGGGATTCGAGGGAAATGACCCCGGCACGGTAAAAAAAGGGTGTCTAAGCAATTGAGAAGTTACCATCGCCATTCTGACGGATCCAGGCGGTGCCTGACCATTAGCACCGGCCTTTGATGTCACTTGCAGCGACAATCACTTCGGTGCTTGGACGGCCAGCCACCAGCTGAGGCTGAACGGAAAGCGGAGCGTCGCGCCGCCGCTGCCCACTGTGCGACCGAATACCCCATGGCCGCCCTGCCAACAACCGCAACCGCTCCCCTTTTCGGCCAATGTGGATCAAAGAAGCGCATTGACAATGCGGTCGCCATTCTGTAGGAGAAAATCTTTTCAACCGGGAACATCCCAATGCACAAGGAGGAGACGCAATGGGTCTGCTGACCCCGCCGCTGGGTGTCTGCCTGTTCGTGGTATCCGGAGTTACCGGGATCAAACTGTCGGTGATCATCCGCTCCGTCATGCCTTTCCTGGCACTGGAAATTTGTGTGCTTTTGATCGTCACCTATATTCCCTCGGTTATCTTGTTTGTCCCGAGGTTTCTTGGATACATTTAGGAACAGAAATGGATTCATGCATATGAAAGAGAAAATCGCCACAAGTGTTCGCAACATTGCCCCCAGCGTCATTCGAGAGATGTCCCTGCGTGCCGCTAAGTATCCCGATGTGCTATCCCTGGGAATCGGGGAACCGGACTTTCACACCCCTGAGGCAATATGCAACGCGGCTCTACAGGATGCGGCCGCCGGTGCGACCCACTACACCCCCTCCCGCGGGGACGACGAACTGGTTTCGGCCCTCCGGGCCCACCTTTTCAGGGAGCGGGGACTGGAACTGGATCCATCCCGCATCCTCGTGACCCACGGGGGTATGGGGGGCCTGGTGGCCGTGTTGCGTGCTTTGCTGGAACCGGGTGATGAAGTTATCGTTCCTGAGCCGTTCTTTCCCAGCTATCGTGCGCAGATCGGCCTGGTAAACGGGACGACGGCATTGGTGCCCACCGACTTCGAAGACGGCTTCGTGTTGAGTGCCGAACGGGTCGCTGCGGCCATCACCCCCAAAAGCAAGGTCCTGCTGATCAACTCCCCGAACAATCCCACCGGCAGTGTCATACCGGGCAAGGTGCTTGACGAACTGGCCCGCCTGGCCGTGGAGCGGGACCTGGTGGTGATTTCCGATGAGGTATATGACCATCTGGTCTACGAAGGGCGCCACGAATCCATCTTCACCCGCCCCGGGATGGCGGAACGGACAGTCGTGATCAACTCGTTTTCAAAAACCTTCGCCATGACCGGATGGCGCATCGGTTTCAGCTTTGGACCCGCCTGGCTCATTGACGAAATGCTCAAGGTCGCCATGTTTTACACCAGCTGCCCAAGCAGCGTGGGACAGCGCGCGGCCCTTGCGGCGCTTCACACGGATCCGGCGGTGTTCGCCGCCATGGAACGGGAATTTGAGGCGCGCTGCCGGCTGGCATGGCAACGATTGCAGGCCATGCCGGCTATCCGGGTGCACCCGGCGTCGGGCGCATTCTACCTCTTCCCTTCCGTTGCCGATGTCACCGCAAACGACACCGCCTTTGCCATGGACCTGTTGGACGAGGAACAGGTGGTGGTGGTGCCCGGAAGCGCTTTCGGCCCTTCGGGTGTCGGTTGCGTGCGCATCTCCTGTACCATCGATACCGCCGCCCTTTCTGAGGCCATGGATCGCATAGAACGCTTCATCCGCCGCCGCATGAGGTAATCTGACGTGAACCCCGTCTTGAAGGCCGCGCTATCCGAAATCGTCGGCCCGGACAACGTCAGCGATCGCCTCATGGACCGCGTGGCCGATGCTTACGATGGATCGACCTACAGCGCCCGACCGGACGGAGCGGTGTGGGTCAACGATTCCAGTCAGGTCTCCCGGGTGCTTGCCCTTGCCTCCAGGTACCGCGTACCGGTAACGGCCCGGGGGGCCGGTACCGGCATGTGCGGTCTGGCCGTGGCTGTGCAAGGCGGAATCATCCTCGACCTGGGGCGCATGCGCAAAATCCTCGAGATCAATATTCCTGACCGGTTGGCCGTGGTGCAGCCCGGTGTGGTCTACGGCGAATTTCAGTACGTTCTCGAAAAGCAGCGCTTCTTTTTCCCACCCGATCCGGCCAGCGGCCAGGTGTGTACCCTGGGTGGCAACGTTGCCACCAACGCCGGAGGCCTCAGGGGTGCCAAATACGGCACCACGCGTGACTTCGTGTTGGGTCTGGAAGTGATTCTCGCTTCCGGGGAAATTATGCGAACCGGCGCCCGAACCAGGAAGTGCGCCTCGGGCTACGATCTCACCCGCCTGTTTGTGGGCTCCGAAGGTACCCTTGGGATTGTCACCGAAATCACGCTTAAGGTATGCCCGAAGCCCACCCATACGGCCACCTGTGTCGCTTTTTTCGACGCTGTTCAAACGGCAGCCGATGCCATCGCCGCCATCATGCATTCAGATGTCACCCCCAGTGCCTTAGAACTTCTCGACGGCACGGTGATCACGATGTTGCGCGACCACGCGGCGTTGGACCTGCCCCAGGCCGCAGCCATGCTGCTGGTTGAAACAGACGGTTTTTCGCGGCAGGAGGTGGACGACCGGCTCAGGCGAGTGTCCGACCGGTTGCAAGCCAGCTGCGCGGGGAAACTGGAAACAGCCGCTTCAGACAAAGATGCGGAGCGGCTCTGGAAGGCAAGAAAATCAATCGGGGGCGTTGTGGGTAAACTGCCCTTTAGCGTTATCGCCGAGGATATTACGGTTCCGATCAGCCGCATCGCCGACTTTTTGCAACGATGCACGGACCTGAGCCGACGTCACGGTCTGGCCCTTTTCAATTTCGGGCACGCGGGTGACGGCAACTTTCATACCGACATCCTGGTGGATGCCGCCGATCCCGCACAGCATGCACGGGCGGAACGACTCCTGTCCGAGCTCCACCAATTGGCCTGCGAACTGGGTGGCACCCTGACCGGTGAGCATGGCATCGGCATTACCAAGGCCGCTTACATGCCCTTTGAGCACGACCCGGTGGCCCTCAGAACCATGCGTGCGCTCAAACACGCTCTGGACCCCCAAAATATCCTCAATCCGGGTAAGATGGGACTTCGCTGATAGAAGGGATGAGCTACCGCTTACTATCCCTCCGCCTTTTTTTCGAGCTCATCCAGTCTGTCGGGCTCCGATACTGCAACGTCCACCAGGCTTTTAGGGATTGAACTCTGCTCGCACATAGTTCTGATTTCCTTCTCCACATCGCTGAACTCCATGATTTCTCGAATGGATTCAATATATTCGAGCATCTTATCCGGGGGTATATCTTCCAGTGCGGGTCCCTCCGCCTCGGCCTTTTTCTGCGCCGCCTCTTCTTCAGCCAGTCTTTGTTTTTGCTTTAATTCTTCTTCCATGGCCATTTTAACGGCATCGATCACACCCTGATCGACTTTGGCCATTTCGATAATCAACGCTTCAGAAACGTTGTTATCAAAAAGGTGGCGGACTTTTTCTTCGCTGGACTTGTCGGCTACCTTCTCAAGCAGAGTTGCGACGCGGTCCCTCTCTGCGAGTTCCTTCTTGATTTCAGCCTTTACCTGGGCCAGCGTTTGATCCGTAATCTCCAACTTATCCGTTATCACCTTCGAGGCTACGTTCTCTGCCAGAAGTAGGCGAATGCCCTTATCCCCGGACAACGCTTTTGCCTTGGCAACCAGTAGATTCAGTTTGGCCTTCTCGACCATTTCAATCACATCGGGTCGGCGCTCAGGGCTCCTGAGCTCCGGCCAGGTCTTGCCGATGTCGTCAAGGAGTTTGCTCGCCGCCAAATAGGGATCGACTAGGTCCTCCAGCTTAAACGCCGCGACTGCGGCGTTGAGATCCTTCATGAGCGGCCGCCCTGCCTGACGCATTTTATCCACCGCCCATCTCAATTGCATCAGATTTCCGCCATGGCGCGAAACGTTGTAACCTGCCTTGTCCAGTTCACCCGCAATCCGGTGAATCGACGCTTCCAGTTTGTCCCCTGATAGATTCTGCGATTCGAGATCGAGGATCTGCTCTTCCATCGACAACCAAAAAGGCCTTTTTGCTTTTGTTTCGCTTGCCGTCATTGTCGATCTCCTTTCTGATAGGTAAAACCGCTGATAAAAGCGACTGCAAGCAATCTCAATAAAGCCTTTTGGCCAACCTTCTTGGTTGGAGGGAAATTCTAACTCACCGAAATGCTGAAGTATATCCCGGTTTTGAATTCGCCTCCGCCTCGCTTTTGAACCGATATCCTTTTTCGGAGATGCTTGTCGTCGTAACCGGCTTGCGTTCCTGCCTGTAAAATCGGGAGTTCTGTTTACCTTTCCTCGCTGATATTTTTATAAAAACATTTAGTCAGTGTCCGTTGCGGAACGAGGCGTTTTGGTCGAGATCAAGGCTTGCGAAAAATTTTACCGCATCAAAAGGGTTGATATTCCGTGGGTGCCACTTTGAGCATAAGGCAGATATCGGGCAAAATAACCGTTTACGGATGGATACTACTAAATTTGTATGGATAATATTGTCAAATTCGGAGGACATGTCAAGAGCCTCCACTAATCCATGGGTGATAAGGGGGCAGTGATTGACGTATTAATTGAAGGCCTGGTTATGGACATCAAATCCGAATAACCGGGGAACGTCACTTTTATCTTTTCTCTCGTCCCCTTATCTTCCCCGCCCGTCGTTGTCATTCATCACTCCAATTGCAGCCATATGCCGCTGTCAGTCTGTTTTTTGGCCATTGGCCGCCAGAGGGGCGGTCGGGGCGGGTTTTTCCCGGTCAAATGCAATCACCACCAGTCCGGAAAAGATCAGCAGCGATCCCACCCCGGAAAAGGGGGTGAACACTTCTCCCAACAACAGCACCCCAAGCAGGCTCCCGGTGAGGGGTTCCACCAGCATCAGCAGGGCGGTTCTGGAAACCGGGATCACGGAAAGGCCTTTGGCCAGCAGCAGGTAGGAAGCGGCAGTAGCCACAAGCCCCAGATAGAGCACAACGGCCAGGCCATGACCGGTGCCTACCGGGGAAAGGTCTTCCATCATCAGCCGGGGAAACACCAGCACGGCCCCTACGCAGAGGATCACGGCAATACTCAGAACCGGGGAGTGGTTCGCTACCACGGTCTTGCTCCCCACTAGCGACACCGCGTATCCAAGTCCGGCGGCCACGGCCAGAAAAATGCCGGTGGTGTCGATTTTCAAATCACTGCCGGCCACGGTGAGAATGATGCAGCCGGATATGGCCAGAACAGAGGCGATTAGCCAGTTCCGGGTCAACTGCTCTTTTTGGAACACTGCCCCAAGCAGACCGGAGATTACCGGGGCGATGCAGATGGCCACGATGGTTCCCAGAGCAACGCCGGTGCGGGTGACTGCCTCGAAAAAACACAGCTGGAACATGACGATGCCGGCAGCCGCAACCAGGGTTGGCAAAATAGGGGGCCTGAAGGTGCGCAGCCGGGTTTTGCCAAAGGCGGTCAACATCAGCAGCAGGGCCGGGCCGCCGATGATCAGCCGCAAAGAGCCGATAACCGTGGAAGATATCTCCTCCGGTGCCAGAGCCTTGGTGGTGCCGGTGGTGCCGAACAGAATGGCGGACAGGATCACCAGGGCAAATCCTTTATGCAATCGGTTATTTTTCATCATAATCCTGTTGTGGCGATCATAGATTTTTTCTCAAAGCATAGAAAAAATCCAATGGCAATCCCAAATGATAATGGGAAAACCATCCTGATTTCAGGGACGTTCCTCTAATCTTCAGTTTTTGGTTCGAGCAGATGTGATACCAGCTTGATATGCCTCGAAAAGCTCGTGTGGGCGCCCCAGGGGCCCTGCACCCCATCACTGTATGGGGGAATCAACCGGAGAAAGACATTCCTGGATGATCCCGACCGGGATGATTTCCTGGATCGGCTCGGCGATATCGTTTCCGATACCAAAACGTCTTGTTTCGCATGGTCTTTGATAACCATAACACCTTCACGTGTTATTTGGGACCGGAACCGTCTCCATCGCCACGATAATGCGCTGAGCTTTAACCGGCGGCATCGGCGCTATGGCCACTTGTTCCAAAACCGACACAAATCCATCCTGTGCGAGAAAGCCCCCTGCCTGTTGGAGTTGGTGCGCTATATTCACCTCAATCCCTTGCGAGCCGAAATTATGGTGAGGCGTGCAGCGTTGTGCGTTATTGGGGGACGCGTGAACTGGGGATAAGCGCGGCAGAGATTTCAAAGCTACTGCACATCGCCCCCTCGACGGCCAGTGAGTCGGTGGCAAGGGGCCGGAAGATCATCGAAGAAAATGGATTGAAGCTACTGGATATGGGCATTAAATCCGAATAGCCGAGGAACGTCCCCATTTCTTGCACTCGACATCCGTCTTGGCTCCGGCCCGCCAGAATGGGCAAAGCCGATCGACTTAACCTGGGTGGTGGCCGACTATCGGCATCAGTTGGATATCAACCATGAAGAACCTGCGAAAATCGCTTTTTAAACATCCGAGCCTGATCCTTGCTCCATGTGATTTCGGCCATGGAATATTCACCAAAAGTTTCATCCCTCCGGACACCACCTTGGAAGAG
>JAWOIA010000151.1:0-3114 GCA_046484885.1 Desulfosarcina sp.
CGGTCGAACCTGGACTGGCCCCGCATGATCGATCTGGCCATGGATCCGGACAAGGCCAAGCGCTACCGCGAAAGCTCACCACCTGAGCACGAAGAGAGTTGCACCATGTGCGGCAAGATGTGTGCGGTACGCAACATGAACCGGTTGCTGGCCGGCAAGGATATCCAGTTGAATGACTGATGAACCCTAAATAAAAAGTTCCGTGCTCAGATACCGCTCACCGGTGCTGGGCAGAATGGTGACGACGCGTTTGCCGGCATTTTCGGCCCTAGCCGCCACTTGAATAGCGGCCCACACCGCCGCGCCGGAAGAGATGCCGCACAGGAGCCCTTCCCGCGCCGCCAGAACCCGGGCTGTCTCAAAGGCATCCTCGTTGGAGACGGTGACCACCTCATCGATCAGGGATCGGTCCAAGACCCGGGGGATAAATCCCGCACCGATGCCCTGGATCTTGTGGGGCCCTTTCGCACCGCCGGAAAGCACCGGCGAGGCGGCCGGTTCCACGGCTACGCAGCGAAAACCGGGTTTTTTCTCCTTGAGAAAACCACCCACCCCCGTAAGGGTGCCGCCGGTGCCCACACCGCACACCAGGATATCCACATCACCAGCGGTGTCGGCCCAGATCTCTTTGGCGGTGGTTTCACGGTGGCTGCGCGGGTTGGCCGGATTTTCAAACTGATTGGGCATGAACGCACCCGGGTTTTTAGCCGCAATGGCGTTGGCCTGTTCGATAGCCCCACCCATTCCTTGGGGGCCGGGGGTCAGCACCAGTTGCGCCCCCAGGTGCCGCAACAGCTTCTGGCGTTCGACGCTCATGGTTTCGGGCATGGTCAGGCAAAGCGGGTAACCCCGGACGGCGCAGATAAAGGCCAGACCAATGCCGGTGTTGCCACTGGTCGGTTCCACAATCAGGGTGTCGGGCCCCAGCAACCCCTTTTTTTCCGCATCCTGAATCATTGCGGCGGCAATGCGGTCCTTGACACTGCCCAAGGGATTGAAAAATTCCAGCTTGGCGACGATCTCGGCCTGAAGATTTTCACCGCTGCGGTTTAACCGGACCAGGGGTGTTCGACCAATGGTGGCATCGATGGTTTGGTGGATGGTCACGCTAACCTCCTTGAAAAGGCGCGACAGCCGACCGGCTGACGGTCTATTGACGGGCCTCCTTGATGATCAGTCTGGGCATTTCCATCATCACGGTGGTATCGGGCGGAATGGATTCGGTGAGCCAGACATTGCCGCCCACCACCGAGCGGGCGCCAATCACCGTATCCCCGCCCAAAATGGTCGCCCCGGAGTAAATGATCACATCATCCTCGATGGTCGGATGGCGCTTCTGCCCACGCAGCTTTTCTCCCGCATTCTTTGGCAGTGACAGGGCGCCCAGGGTCACACCCTGGTAAATGCGCACATTGTTGCCGATCTCAGTGGTCTCGCCGATGACCACACCCGTACCGTGGTCAATGACAAAGCGGCCGCCGATGGCCGCGCCGGGATGGATGTCGATGCCGGTGATGCTGTGGGCATGTTCGGTCATTATCCGTGGCAGCATGGGCACCTTCAGCTCAAAGAGCTTGTGGGCCACCCGGTAAACACTGATGGCAAAAAGACCCGGGTAGCTGAAAATGATTTCGTCATGGCTTTTGGCCGCCGGATCGCCCTCAAAGGCCGCCCGAACATCCGTGGCCAGGGTCTGGCGGATCTCCGGAATGGCCTCCATCACCTCCAGGGCAATACTGTGGCCCTGCGTCTCACACCCACTGCAGGACAAATGGAAGCGCAGGCAGTCATGGCGGATGTTGTGGGTAATCAGGTCAGCCAATAAATCATATAATTTGGATACGGTCTGCCCGAGACTGTAACGCATGTTGACCGGGTCCAATTTTTCGCGGGTGAAGTACCCAGGGAAGAGCAGTTCCCGAAACATATCGATGATGTCGGAGACAAATCCTTCGGCTGGAATGGGCTCGCTGTCAATGTGCGTGTAACAGGGGCTGTTCTGACAGTGGTCAATGATCCGCTCTGCGATTTCAGGCAGCCGCGCACGGGCCTGCTCGTTGCATTCGACTTCGGACCGGCACACGCTGTCGGTCAGGGAACCGCTCTCTTTCATCGGAAGTCTCCAAACGTAGTGTGAAGGTTATCGCTCTTCCAGGACGCCCGGCTTGACAATCCGGTTGCGAAGGGATCGATCCAGAGCGACAAGATGACCTGACTAGGATAAACACAAAGAAAAGGTTGTCAAAACTAGGTGATTGGGGGATTATGGCCTGACTCGGCGGCGCAACCGAACCCAACGGGTGCAAGGGGTCGGTTTTCTGCCGCGACCTAAAAGAGTCATTCCGCCGTTGCCTGCAAAAAAACCGTAATCGAAACATAGGTGTTCATGCCCATGACCGGATTGGACGATCTGAAGATCGCCGCTCTCAGCCCCGCAGAGGTTGAAACGATCCGGAACCTGGAAAAGAAACTAGGCCCGACGGTGCGGCTGGTGGCCGTGGAGAGTCAGGACGTGCTTTACGCCCTGGAGGCCAAAATGTCGCCCAATCAGTGGCAGCGGGTGGACACGGTCTATCCTGAAATCAAAGATATCCAGGCTTTCTACAACGAATACGACGACGCCAAGGAAGCCAAAGGCTGGCTCAAAGGTTTTCTCATCAACAACGCTCTCAACCCCAAACCCCAAAAACGCCCCATTCGTATTCGCCAGGTGGTGAACACCGAGTCGGAAAAGTAGCACCGGGAAGATTGACGGATTCGTAAAAAGTCCGATATCTGCGTTACGCTTCATCCCTCGTCACTGCGGAGTACCCACAAGTACGCCTCATTCCTCGGGATTCGCAAGCCTTGATCTCGGGCTTTTTACGAATCCGTCTGAAAATTGACTTTTTACGAGGCTGTCAAGATTGATAAGGTCGTAAAAATCCGACTTTCTACGACATATCAAGCGGGCGGAACCGGGTCTGCGCGCAATCCATCCAAAAAACGGCGGCACAATCGGTCCGACACCGCGTGGGAGTATACCTGGCCGTCAGGATCGACTCCTCGGATGCCACCATCCCGAAAAAACCCGGCCAGCAGTAAGCGCCCCACCTGCCGCCGATCCAAGGCAGG
>JAWOIA010000186.1:0-42481 GCA_046484885.1 Desulfosarcina sp.
AATGACGACGAGTCCGGCCTGCATCACGACTATGAGGTTTGGTTGGAAAAACTCGCCCCCCATGCACCGGTGTCCCACTATCGGCACAATGTCGGTGAGGACAATGCCGACGC
This sequence comes from Desulfosarcina sp., assembly GCA_046484885.1. Classification (GTDB taxonomy): domain Bacteria; phylum Desulfobacterota; class Desulfobacteria; order Desulfobacterales; family Desulfosarcinaceae; genus Desulfosarcina. The sequence goes on from JAWOIA010000186.1 coordinate 114, forward strand.
CCACCTGAAACGCCAGATCATGGGTCGGGAGGTGGTGGTGGCCATTACCGATGGCCGACTGGATTTCGGCACCTGGGAGCGGATCTTTTATGGGGAGTTCGACGGACGGCGCAAAAAGCGGGTGTTGGTGAAGATCATCGGGGAATGAAAACACCGCTACTGATTGGTGTCCGTCCGGAAACGGCTGTCTCGCCCGGTATCTGGGTTGGGCTCGAAATTTTTATGAACCCGTAAAAAGTCGGATTTTCAGACGGCGCCGTAAAAAGTTCGCAGGCAAGGCGCGCAAATCCCGAGGAATACCGCTTTCGCGGGTGCCGTAGGCAGCGTACTTAAAGGTACGCCGCAATGACGAGGGATGCCGCGCAACGCCGCATCCGGACTTTTTACGGTGCCGTCAATTTTACCCTCGGAATATCAACGATATGCCCGCGGTAAAATTTTTCACAGCCCTTGATCGCGGCCAAAATTCCTCTCTGGGTTTGTGGGTTTTCCACGATCTATAGCGGAAATCTTTTAATAACGGCATGTTCTTTAAGTTTTTCAATGTAGGCGGCGATCCGTTGTTCCTCCTGCTCCTGTCGCAAACGCGTGGCGATGGCATCCTTGACATCGTTGAAGGCCAAGGCCTCTTCCGCCTGCCGTTCGGTGACCCGAATCAAGTGAAAACCGAAGCGCGTGGTGACCACATCGCTGACCTGACCCGGTTGAAGCGCAAAGGCGGCCTCCGAAAAGGGCGCAACCATATCTTCCCGACCGAAAAAACCCAGGTCCCCCCCCTTGGCCTTGCTGGGGCAGGCGGAATGGTCCATGGCCAGGGTGGCGAAGTCCTCGCCATTGTCGATGCGCTGCTTTAGAGCCCGCATGGCGGCCTGGGCCTGGGCCTTTTGGGCCTCATCGGCATTCTCCGGCACCTGCACCAGAATGTGCGATGCCTTTACCTGCTCCGCCCGGCGGAACAAGTCGGGGTTGTCCTCATAAAAGGAGCGGATCTGCCCATCGGAGACGGTCAGCGTGTCGATCACCTCCTTGTCGATGAGCGTTTTGATGACCAGTCCATTTTTGATCTGACCGGTCATCTCCTCCTCAGTGAATCCCATCTCCCTCAGAGAGCGCGTGTAGTCCTCGGCGTTCTGAAATCCAGCCTTGAATGCATCCAGAGCCTTGGTCACCAGGCTCGGGTTGACATCAATGCCCAGAGCCTGGGATTGCTGCAGCAACAAGGCGCGGTTGATCAGCGTCTCACGGAATTGCCCCTCGTAGCGTTTCAACCCTTGGGCGTCAATCGGCTGACCCTGCCGGGAGAGCCTTAGGGAAACCAGTTTCATTTCACGGTCCAGGTCCTGGCGCAGCACGGCCGTATCATTGACCAGGGCAATCTGCCGGTCCGGTTTGTCCTCTGCAGCGGCCAAGACCGGAGCAGACAGGAGTATCGCCAGCATGGCAATGGCGACATTGGTACGGATAGAAAGGGTGGTCATGGGTCTCTCCTGACTAGTGCCCATCCATAAACGGTTATTTCGCCCGATATCTTCGTTATGCTCCAAATTTTATCCTCGGAATATCACCTATATGCCTGTGGTAAAATTTTTCGCATGCCTTAATCTCGACCAAAATTCCACGTTTCTGGATGAACACTGACTAGTTTTGCGGGTTATTAAAAGCCCAGGGGTTGACCGATCAGAAAGACGCTGATGTCGGTCAGCATGGGTCTGCGGTGAAGGATGGCGGTGATCCGGCAGATGCGCTGTGGCGCGCTGCAATCGCTGCAGCGGCCACTTTCGGCGCAAGGGGTCTGCATGTTCAGGCTCCTGGCGCGCATGGGTGCGGCAACGTTGCGAACCCGTTTCAAGGCACTCTCCAGGTCCGGGGTCACCTTGTTCATACCGGCGGCGATGACCACCTTTGCCGTGCCGAAGGTCATGGCATTGGTGCGGTTGCCGATGCCGTCTACATTGACGATTTCGCCGCTGGCAGCAATGGCGTTGGCGCTGCAAAAAAAACAGTCGCAGCGGCCCTGAGCCAGGCGGATGGCCCGATCCTGTAAAGGGCTCAGTCCCGCCTGCCAGTGATCGTAAATCGTCTTTCCCTGGGCTTGGAGTGCATCGATGACACCCAATTCCCGCAGGGTGCTCGATCCGCCGAACCCAAAGGACTCGTAGGGGGCCACCATCTCGAGGATCTGGGCGGTCGCAGTCCGGGCGTCCGGCACAAAATGGGCGTCAAAATCATTTTTGATGAGGTTTTTAACGCAGTGCTGAGCGCTCTTTTCCCACAACCACCGTTGGTATTGATCGTCCATGCAACACTCCTGACGGTTTCATTGAAACAGCGGATCGGTTCCGGTTAAGTTGACCAGCTCCCCGGAGAAGCTACCGACAACCACCTTGCTTTTTATCCGTACCGGCAAGCGACGGTGGTCGGCACTCACCCACAGCTGGATTTTGGCATTGGGGCTTTTCTCGAATACACCGCCCACATGAGCCAGGTCCGGTTCGATCAGAAACGTATCGAAGGTGCCCGCCGGCACGGTTATCGTCTCCCGCCGGACCACCGTCGCACGTCCCAGCACATGTTTCTTGCCATCGGTCACCGATCGCTGGATTGGTTGGCCCACCACCAGCTCCACCGATCGCGACCAGTAAAAAATCGACAGTGGGTCCAGCGTGCCCTCGCTAATCGGTATCGGATCCAGGGCCTGACCATCCCTGCTGTACTGGGCCCGCATCTCATGCCAGTCGAAGGAGACGGTGATGTTCCGGCGCGTGCTCCCTTCATGCTGGTTTTGACGATAGTGCAAGGAGCGGGTCACGCCGATGTCCGACCAGCCGTCGATGCGGTTGCGAACCATGAAAAAAGCATCTACGAAGGCATTGGAACGGGCGGTCAGCACAAAGTGATGGGCATCGTTTCCGGCTATCTGCACCGGGGGCATGACTTCCAGGACCGCCTCACCGGCCGGGATGACGGTCCATTTCAATACAAAATGCAACCGTTCACCCGGTCTGAAGGGAGGGACGGGCCCGGAGGCCGCAAACGCGCCGGCACCACCAGCCCACATGAACAGCAACACGATCGCCGTCACCAGGCAGCACTGGCGACGGCGATCGCCAGACCCATTCCCGAAAAAGGGGTCGCAACGCAACGGGTTCATGAGACCATGAACGGATCGCGGACCAGGCGTGGGATTATTGGTTGTCACCGCTAAACGCATTCATGACGATCGGATGCCGGCGCCCTTTGAGCCACAGCCACAGCCGGTAGGCATTGGCAAACACCACCGCCGTCACCAGCCGGGGAATCCAGAGCCAGAAGGGGTGAATGCCCAGGGGCAGAAACAGGGCCGGGTCTTCCACCATGGCGTGATTGATCCCTATCGAGACATGCAGCGTTTTCAGTTGATCCGTGCCGAGCCTGCGTTCGCGGGCCTCCTCCACGATTACGGCGCCGCCGTAAGTGATTCCGAAGACCGCGGCCGTCATCCAGAGCATACCCACCGCTCTTTCTAATCCCAGGAGGAACAGAAAGGGCTGGATGCTCCGTGTCACCGGGTCAATCAGGCGGTACTGTTTGAGGATTTCCATGAAAATCATCAGGGCGGTGATAATCAGCAGGATTTTCAGAATCAGCCAGCTCATGGCCACGCCCCAGGCCTGAGTGGCCGGCCAAAACATCATCCGGGCTGAAACCGGCCCTTCAGCGGCCACTTTCTGCGCCGTTTCCGGGCCCATAATCAAACCTAACACCACCACCGTCAGGATGGCCGCCGTAAGCCGCACCGCAGTGGCCATCCAAGCGGGGCAGCCGGACCGGCGCTGCACCAGCCCTTCCTGGATCAGGCTGTGGGCAATCAGCAGAAAAACAGCGATCAGCGTCATCTGGTCGATGGTGAACGGCAGTACGGACATGGCGGCAATGCCACCGTAGATACCGGTCAGCAGACCGACCAGCAACGGCAGGGCGGCCATTGCCGGCAGATGGATCAATCGCATCAACGGCTCAAGCCAGGCGTCCATCTGCCCGAGCCAGCCGGAATAATCCAGCAGAAAGGTCAAGAAGGAAACCGGCAGGATGATCTTGAACATCCAGAGAAAGCCACGCCACCCTTTGGCGCCGCCCCGTTGCAGACAAACCTTGATCAGGGACCAATTCGATTTCACACGTTTATCCAATTGCTGTTTGAAACGCCATCGCTTAGCGCATCAGGTAAAAGCCCAGCGCGGGGTCGTCCAGGTCATTGGGGAAAAAAGAGACGCCCACATATGTCCCACTGACGTTGCGGACGATGACGCGCTTCTCCATGGGTGTTTGTTTGCGATCGTCCAGGCGGAATTCCACAAGCAACTTGGCGCCGATCGGAAAGTCGCGGGCGGCGGACAGTTTCAGTTTCATCCCGGTCATGGAAATGTCCACCACGGTCACCACCCCGGTGTCATCCGGTCCGCTTTGGCCCGCCAGGGTAAATTTCCCTGGCAAATTGGCACCTTTGCGGTATTGTTTGCGTTTTTCCAAACGACATCGGAACTGGTGGCCGCAAACACAGGTGCAATTGACCGTAATTTTCTTGTCGATCGTTGCATATCGGCTCACGTCCGTTGTTTTGGTCTTGCCGCATTGGGGGCAGCGGAAGGTGGCGGTGTTGTTCTTGGATATGAATACGTTTTGGTCCATAGGGTCAACTTTGGATCCGGGTCAACACGGCTGCATCCGCTGACGGTGAAAGGTGCGCCCGAATCTTGATAATTTCAGGTTGATACCGGGTATCGTTCGAAAGGCGACGGCCTACCAAACGGATGAGAAAAAACGCCAACCCGAAAAACAGAAGCCCGAACAGGGCTGAAAGCCCGGAGGGATCGGCGCCCCGGAGGAGCCCTACCATCTGCCCGAGCACCGCTCCGGCAATCATGGCCAGGATCGGAAAGACATAGAGCAGAAACGTGGCTTTTAGCAACGAGTTGGCATTGATGCTCAGGACAATCCGATCCCCTAGTCGGGCACCAGCCGTATTCACGGCTTCCACCTCCATCTCCTGACCGCTTTTATCGGCATGGCAGGCATGCCTGGACGTACAGGATTCACAGGAGCTGGATCGTGAGGTTCTTACCCACGCGGTTCCTGCACCGGTCGCTCCCATTTTGAAAACAATACCTTCCTCGGTGGCCATAGCTGTGGTTCAATCCGTTGCTGGAGCAACCCGCCCCGGTGGTCAGGCGTTGACGGCACCCTGAATGGGTTCGACGAGTTGCCGATTTTCCGCATGGCGATAACAAATGAGGCCGCAATCGAGGCACCGGGAGGCCTCAGCGTGTGCCGTCGCTGTGTCGAACCCCTTTTCAAGCTCCATCAGCTGAGTCAGATCTCGGCTGTCCGCCAGGGGCATGATGCGCCGCCGCTCGGCCGCGACCAATTCCACCTGATCCACGTTCTGAATGACCGCATCCGGTTTGAGGACATTCGCGGGCAAATCGAGGGGAATGCCATACATTCGTTTATGGATGGCCGCGGCAGCGCGGCGGCCGGCCCCAATGGCCTCGATGGCCCCGCTGAAATCGGTCAGGGCATCACCCTTGGCGAAGAGACCGACTTCGTCAGCCAAGGCCGGCTTTTTGTACGGCGGCACGGCCGTCCAGACGATGGGCCCATCAGCAGCGTCCTCACCCGACCGTGAAAAAATCAATTCAGGAAACCGGCCCGCCGAGAAAACCAGTGTCTGGGCCGCAAGGTGACGGGTCTGGCCGGTTCTTGGGTCCAGCACGTCAACAGCGGAGAGAGACTCCCCTTGGCCAAACAAACCAATCAGGCCGCCGACCACCACCTGAGCGCCGGCCTCGGCCAGCGCCGCGGCTACCGCTTCCGCAACCGGATCACGGAAAATGAAGGTTACGGTTCCGGCTCCCAACGACCGCGCCTGAGCCACAGTCTCGCCGGCCAGACCCTCGCCGCCGATTACCACCGTATCCGTTCCGCAGGCTATTGTCCCAAAGCCCTCCTTACCGGAGCGCAGCAGGTCCAGCAGCAGGTAACCACCGGGCAGCGGGGTCTCCACCGCCTTTTCGGCCCTTCTGGCCAAGCGGCTGTCCCAGCCACCGGATGCAAGGAAGACCGCCTCATAACCATCGGCCAATAGACCGGCCACCGTGACATCCCGTCCCAGCATTCGTCCGGTTTGGGCTTCCACACCCATCTCCAGAATGCCGTCGATATCCCACTGTAGGATCGTCGCGGGCAACCGATACTTGGCGATGGCGGTGTTGAGCAGGCCGCCCAAGCGATCCGTGCCTTCGAACACTGTGGCCGCGTGGCCCAGTCGTGCCGAGAAAAAAGCGGTGGCGAGACCCTGAACGCCGCCGCCGGCCACGGCAATGCGGCGGCCGGTCTCCGGCGCCTTGTATGGCTGGATGCGCGTGTTGCGGGTCTGCTCATAATCGGCCGCAAACCGTTTCAGGAAATTGATGGCCACCGGCTCATCCACGTATTGGCGGCGACAGTCGTTTTCACAAGGCCGGGGGCAGATTCTGCCGATTACGGTAGGAAAGGGATTGCGCTCCTTGATGGTCTGAACCGCGCCGTGGTAGTCACCCGCAACAATCTGCCGGATGTATTGAGCGATGTTGATCCCGGCCGGGCAAGCCCGCTGGCAAGGGGTCGTGCACGCCTCGGTGGTGTACTCCTGGAGAATTCTTCGGGTGGCCGAGGACAAGGTGATGATGTGCTTGGGGCAGACCCGTTCACAGGTACCACAGCCGGTGCACTTCACTTCATCCACCACGGGAAGCCCCTTGTGCGACATGACAATGGCGTCAAAAGGACAGGCGGACGCGCAGGTTCCCAGACCCAGGCAACCGATGTTGCAGACCTTCATGCCACCGGCCAGCAGGGCAACGGCCCGGCAGTCGTTCAGCCCATCGTACTGATATTTAAGGTCCGCCTCGGCCACCCCATAAGTGCATCCGGGCAGGGCGATGTCCGGCTCCTTGGCCTCTACACTGACGCCGAGAATGGCGGCGATGGCCTGGGCCACATCGTCTCCGGCGGCCACACAGGAGTTGGGCGCCGCCTTGCCCGCCACAATGGCTTCGGCATTGGCGCTGCAGCCAGGCAGACCGCAGCCACCGCAGTTGGCTCCGGGCAGGGCCCCTTCGACGGCAAGAATTTTGGGGTCCACGTAAACATAAAAGATCTTGGAGGCCAGTGCCAGGCCGATGCCCACCACAAGTCCCAGTCCGCCCATGAGTACAATGGCAATGGTCATGTTAACGCTCCTGTTAAAAAATCGCGTCGAATTTGCACTTGTCGTAGCAGGTCAGACACTTGATGCACTTCTCCCGGTCGATGCGGGCCACCTCTTTCTTTTTCCAGAGAACCGCATCGGCCGGACAGGCCCTGAAGCACATTCCGCAGCGGGTACAGGCATCCGGGTCCACCTCAAACCGGAGCAGGTCCACACAGCGTTTGGCCGGGCAGCGCTTTTCGTGGATATGGACCTCGAACTCGTCCCGGAAGTAGCGCAGGGCCGAAAGAACCGGGTTGGGGCCCGTCTGGCCCAGGCCGCAGAGCGCAGTCTCCCGGATGGTCCGCGACAGGTCGATCAGGGTGTCGATATCCCGCGGTTCACCATGACCGCCGCAGATCTTTTCCAGAAGCTGCAGCTGGCGGCGGGTTCCTTCCCGACAAGGGGTGCATTTACCACAAGACTCGTCCTGAATGAACTCCATGAAAAAGCGGGCCATGTCCACCATACAGGTCTTGTCGTCCATGACAATGACGCCACCGGACCCCATGATGGCTCCAACTTTGGCAATGGCTTCGTAGTCCACCGGCGTGTCCAGGTAGGCTTCGGGAATGCATCCGCCCGAAGGCCCACCCAATTGCACCGCTTTGAATTTGCGTTTATTGGGAATCCCGCCGCCGATGTCGTAAATAATCGTGCGCAGGGGGGTTCCCATGGGGACTTCGACCAGACCGATGTTGTTCACATCCCCGGAGAGGGCAAACACCTTGGTGCCCTTGCTGGCTTCAGTACCCACGCTGGCATACCAGGCACCGCCCTTGAGGATAATCTGGGCAACATTGGCCAGGGTTTCCACGTTGTTGAGAATGGTGGGCTTTTCCCACAGCCCCTTATGGGCCGGAAATGGCGGACGTGGACGCGGCATACCCCGCTTGCCTTCGATAGAGCGCATCAGGGCGGTCTCTTCTCCGCAAACAAAGGCGCCGGCACCCTGGTAGATCTCTATGTCAAAGGAAAAATTCGATCCCAGGATCCGGTCACCCAACAAGCCGTATTCCTTGGACCGGTCGATGGCCAGTTGCAGACGCTTGATAGCCAGCGGGTATTCGGTGCGTGCATAGATGTACCCTTTGTGGGCATCGATGGCTTTGGCGGCGATGATCATGCCCTCGATCACCGCATGGGGGTCCGCCTCAAGGATGCTGCGATCCATGAAGGCCCCGGGGTCCCCTTCGTCGGCGTTGCACAGGACATATTTGACCGTCCCGGAGCTCTTGCTGGCAAAATCCCATTTGACACCGGTGGGAAATCCGGCCCCACCCCGCCCGCGCATACCGGAGCGCTTCACCTCCTCGATGATCGCCTGGGGGGACATGTCGAACAGCGCCTTGGCAGCGCCGAAGTATCCATCCCGGCCAATATAATCGTCGATGACCTCGGGGTCGATCAATCCCTTGTTGCGCAGAGCCCAGGACAGCTGGTGAGCGAAAAAGGGGATCTGAGTCTGGACGGCAATTTTGGCTTTGGTTTGCGGATCCTTGTAAAGCAGCCGCTCAACCGGCTTTGCGTTGATCAGGTGAGACTCGACCAGCTCGGGAATATCCGCCACGCTGAGTTTCTGGTAGAAAATATCGCCGGGGTGCACCACCAAAATCGGCCCCATCGCGCAAAAGCCGTTGCAGCCGGTCTCAACCACCTCGACCGTTGCGCTCAAGCCCTTTTCATTGATAGCCGCGACCAGTGCATCCTTGACCGGGATGGAACCGGTGGCATGACAGCCGGTGCCGCCGCATATCAGCAGGTAGGTTTTATCCTTGAACGACAGCCGTCCTTTTTGCGCATCTCTGATTTTTACCAGGTCCTGAGTGGTCAGTTTCGTCATATCCCGTCTCCAGCAGTTTTTACCAGGAACCGTCCAACCCCCTGATGCCGTTTAGGTAAAGCCGGCCGCAGGCCACAAAGAGAGAATAGTCGGTCACCATCAGCGGAATGTCAAAGGATTGGGCCATGCTCACAAACCTCTTGGGTGGTGCTTTTCCTCTGACGATGACGATGGCAGCCACACCGACAATTTTAGCGGTCCGAACAACATGTTCCGTGGTCACACCAGTCAACAGGGCACAGCCCTTGGCGGCGGCAGCCAGAACATCGTCCATCAGGTCTGCCGCACCTCCGGCAACAACAACCACATCCATCTGATCGACACCCCAAAGCATATCGGCTTTGAGGATCTCCTGAATTTCAGAAATTTTCATGGTCGTTCACCCTCAAAACCAGTCCATTGAACCATCGTTGGCATTCGGGCGTTAGGTGTATTTTCCCAGCAGGTCGATCACCGTGTCGGGCTTGACGTCCCCAAGGGTGTCCTGACCCACCACCATCACCGGCGCCAAGCCGCAGGCACCCAGACAGCGGACGGCCTCCAGGGAAAACCGCCGATCCTCGGTGGTACCGCCCTCCTTGAGGTGGAACTCATTTTCGATGCGGCTGAGAGCCTCTTTGATCCCCTTGACATAACAGGCGGTTCCCATGCAAACCCGGATCGTGTGCCGACCTTTGGGCACCATAGAAAACAGGGAGTAGAAAGAGGCGACGCCGTAAACGCTGCTGGCAGGCAAATTGAGGCCTTGACTGATGTGGTCAAGCAGCTCCACCGGCAGATACCCGGCAATGGTCTGACACTCTCTCAGCGCCGTGATGACAGCCCCGGGGATGGGCCTGTTTCTTTCAATGACCGCATCGATCTGCGACCACATGTCGTCGTTGATATCGGGATGGTGCGGATGGTGTTTCTGGATCATGGCTAACGGGCTCCTTTGGTCGCAACAGGCAATCGCCGTGGGCGCGTTCACTCACCGATTCGATCGCGCAAGCGGGCCCTTGCTATGGACCGCCGGCGACCGCGTGGCAACATTTCATAATTATGTGAAAATGTCAACGATCTCATATGCCGGCGCCCGATTGAGCAATGCTTGACGAAGCTGTGAAAGCTGGTCTATAAACCCAACGTCCAGTCGACATCCCAAGCGTGAGCCGCATGCATGGGAAAACCTGTATAGTACCCCGATCACCAGCCGGAAGCAACCGATGAGCCCTTTCCAAAAAAAGGTCCGCGAGGCCGCTTCATGGATCGCGTCCAAAATCGACCATTCCCCTCAAACCGGCTTGATCACCGGTACCGGGCTGGGTGAGTCCGTCAGTCTGCTGGATGATCAGCAGATCGTTGATTTCAAGGACATTCCCCACTTCCCGGTCTCCACCGCTGTGGGGCATCCGGGACGATTGATGACCGGCAGGCTGAGCGGTCACCCGGTGCTGGTCCTGCAGGGACGTCTCCACCTTTACGAAGGCTATTCCGCCGCCGCCGTGACTTTCCCGGTGCGCGTGATGCAAACCCTGGGAGTGCGGGACCTGATTCTCTCCAACGCGGCCGGCGGCATCAATCCGGCCATGGTTCAAGGCGATCTGATGGTTATCCGCGACCACATCAACCTCAGCGGTGAAAACCCCTTGGTCGGATTGAACCATGAGGAGTGGGGCCCCCGGTTTCCCGACATGACGGCGGCCTATGACCGCTTTCTGATTGAGCGGACCCACCAGGCGGCAGCGCGCCTGGGAATTGACCTGAAGGTCGGTGTTTATGCTGGACTGAAGGGACCCTCCTTGGAAACACCGGCCGAAATCCGTTTCCTCAAAACCATCGGTGCGGATGCAGTCGGCTTTTCCACCGTAATGGAGACGCTTGCCGCGGTCCATGCCGGCATGCGGGTGTTGGGGCTCTCCATCATCACCAATGTCGCCGATCCGGAGCGGCCGGCACCAGCTTCGGTGGAGGCTATCGTTGCCGCGGCCAATCGGGCCGCCCCCACCCTCAAGCGCCTGATTGAAGCCGTGGTGGGGCAAATCGACCACGGGATGCGGCCATGAACGGTGCTCCCGACCTGCTGGTCACCAACGGCATCGTCATGACCATGGATCCAACCGGCCATGTCATTGCCGACGGCGCGGTGACCGTGAGCGGAGATACGATCACGGGGGTCGGCCCGGCATCAGCACTTGCGGCACCGCCTGCAAAAGCAATCATCGACGCCGGCGGAGGAATCATCATGCCCGGCCTGGTCAACACCCATACCCACGTGGCCATGACCCTGTTCCGGGGCCTGGCCGATGACCTGCCCCTGATGACCTGGCTCAATGACCACATCTTTCCCGCCGAAGCCCTGCTGGATCCAGACAAGGTCCATACCGGTGCCCTGCTGGGCTGTGCGGAGATGATTCTTTCCGGAACCACCTGTTTCTGTGACATGTACCTTTTCGAAGCGGCCGTGGCCCGCGCAGCCAGGGCGGCCGGCATGCGCGCGTTGGTGGGTGAAGTGCTGTACGATTTTCCCTCGCCCAACTATGGCCCCATCGAAAAGGGCTTGAGCTACACCCGCCGACTTATCGAGGCCTGGCGTGACGATGCGCTGGTGACCATCGCCGTGGAGCCCCACTCGCCCTACCTGTGCGCCCCGGGCCTGTTGATCGAAGCAGCCGAAATCGCCCGGGAGCACAATCTTCCCCTGGTGATGCATCTTTCAGAAACCCAAGCTGAAGTCCGCGACATCCAGAACCGCTACGGCACCACCCCGGTGGGTCATCTGGCCAATCTGGGTCTGCTGGATCGCAACCTGCTGGCCTGTCACTGCGTGGTGCTCAGCCCCACGGACATGGAACTGCTTCAGCGCTATGCGGTCAACGTGTCCCACAACCCGGAGAGCAACATGAAGCTGGCCTCGGGTGTCTGTCCGGTACCCGACCTGATCGAGCGGGGCATCTGTGTCGGCCTGGGCACAGACGGCTGCTCCAGCAACAACAACCTGGATCTGTTCACCGAAATGGACATGGCCGCCAAACTGCACAAAGCCAGCCGTTTAGACCCCACCGTAATGGATGCCGCCACTGTGCTGCGGATGGCCACCATCGAAGGGGCTCGCGCTTTAGGGCTGGACAACCGTTGTGGCAGCCTCGAAATCGGCAAACGGGCCGACATCATCGTCATCGACACCCGCAAGCCCCACTTGACGCCCTTGTACCATCCGGAAAGCCACTTGGTCTATGCCGTGTCCGGCAGCGATGTCTGCGCTACCGTAGTCAACGGCCGGGTCTTGATGAAGGACCGCCAACTCCTGCACCTGGACCTCGAGAAGATCATGGCCGACGCCCGCCAGACCGCAGCAGTCATCCGGAGCCGTTAGCATGGATTTCGACCTGTTGATCCATAACGGCATCCTGGTAACCGTTGACCGAACCCAGCGGATCATACCAAACGGGTGGATCGGCATCCAGGGCGGCGTCATCCAGGCCATTGAACCCGCTGCGCCGAACCAGGCACCGCCCGGGGCGGGCACGTGCGTCGACGCGGCCGGTGGGCTTGTCATGCCGGGTCTGGTCAACAGTCACACCCACCTGCCCATGTCACTCTTCCGCGGCCTGGCCGACGACCTGCCCCTGATCTCCTGGCTCAACGACCACATCTTTCCAGCCGAAGCCCGTTTTATCGAACCCGAAACGGTTTACTGGGCCACTCGACTGGCCTGCTCCGAAATGCTCCTATCGGGAACCACCTGCTGCTGCGGGGGCTATTTTCACGAAGACACGGTTGCTTCGGCCGTGGCTGAAACCGGCCTGCGGGCCGTGCTGGCGCAGGGAGTCATCGATTTTCCGGCACCCGGGGTGCCGGACCCGATGCACAATGTCACCCATGCCAGGGAGTTCACCCGACGCTGGAAGGAACAGCATCGGCTGGTGACGCCGTCCATCTTTTGCCACGCCCCTTACACCTGCAGCGACCGCACCCTGACAGCCGCCAAGGCGGCCGCCGATGAATTGAACCTGCTCTTTCAAGTGCATGTGGCTGAAACCCGTTTCGAACGGGATCAATCGATCAGCAGAACCGGCCACAGCCCCGTTGCCCACCTGGAGCGCCTGGGCCTGCTCGACCCGCGAACATTGATGGCCCACTGCATCTGGTTGGATGACCGTGATATCGCAATCATCGCCGACCGGGGCTGCGCGGTGGCCCACTGCCCCGAAAGCAACATGAAGCTGGCTTCGGGCATTGCACCGTTGACCCGGCTGCTGGCGGCGGGCGTCACCGTCGGACTGGGCACCGACGGCTGCGCCAGCAACAACAATCTGGACCTGTTTGGAGAAATGGCAACAGCCGCTAAACTGCACAAGCTGGCCAGCGGCGACCCGACGGCTCTGGATGCGGCCAGGGTAATTCAAATGGCCACCCGGGACGGCGCTCGAGCCATCGGCATGGCCGATCGCATCGGCTCCCTCGAAACCGGCAAGCAGGCGGACATCATCGTTCTCGACACCCGGGCGCCGCACCTGACTCCGCTGTACCACCCGCAATCGCACCTCGTCTATGCGGCCGGCGGCGCCGACGTCCGCCATGTGTTCGTTGCCGGCCAAGCGCTGGTTCGCGACCGCAACCTGCTGACCGTGGACATCGACCAGGTGATCGACCGCGTTAATGCCATCGCCGCTGACATTCGTTCCAACCAGCATCAAAAGAGCATCCGGCAGGATTGACGGCCTGGTAAAGCTATCGAAAAGGGGCTGCGCTGGTCATCTTTTCAGAGAGTGAATGATCGCCCGAAAAGGAAAAAATATGGGCCTGAACAAGCGAATCGCCGCTGCCCGGGGTGACGCTCCGGTGGACCTGCTGCTGACCCATGCCAGGATCGTCAACGTCTTTTCCGGTCGTGTGATCGACGGCAGCGTTGCTGTCAAGGATGGAACCATCGTTGGTTTCGGCGACTACCCCGCCGTCGCGTCAGTAGATCTGAAGGGACGCTATCTGGCCCCCGGCTTCATCGATTCACACGTGCACATCGAAAGTTCGATGGTCTGCGTCACCGAATTCGCCCGGGCCGTCGCACCGCACGGGACCACCGCCGTGGTGGCCGATCCCCATGAGATCGCCAACGTACTGGGCGCGATCGGCATCGACTACATGCTCGCATCGGCCGAGCATCAACCCATTGACGGCCTCTTCGCCCTGCCATCCTGCGTACCGGCCACGCCCATGGAAACCACCGGTGCCCGGCTGACGGCCGAGGATCTCGAACCATTCATGCATCACCCGCGCATCGTAGCCCTGGCGGAAATGATGAATTTTCCGGGTGTTATTTTCAGCGACCCGGAGGTAATGGCCAAGTTGGCCCTGGCCCGGCACCACCGCCGGGTCGTGGACGGCCACGCTCCAGGACTCTCCGGCCGCCGGTTGTTTGCCTACGCCGCCGCCGGCATCGCTTCGGATCACGAGTGCACCCGCGCTGAAGAGGCGCTGGAGAAGCTGGAGCTGGGCATGCACATCATGATTCGCGAGGGCAGTGGCGCCCGCAATCTCGAGGCCCTGCTCCCCATTGTAAACGCCGACACCTGGCACCGCGTGATGTGGTGTACCGATGATCGCCATCCACATGACCTGTTGGTCGAGGGCCATGTGGACGCGCTGATCCGCAAAGCGGTGTCCAGTGGGTTGAACCCGCTGACCGCCATCCGTATGGCCACCATCAACCCGGCCGACTATTTCGGCCTCCGGGATGCCGGGGCTATTGCGCCTGGGCGCAAAGCCAACCTGGTCGTCTTTTCCGATCTCAGCGACATCCATGCTGAAAGGGTCTACTTCTTGGGCCGCCACGTGGCTGAAAACGGCCGAATGATGCCGGAGGTAACCCGACCGGCACCTCCAGCCGTCCCGCCTTGCATGAACCTGGATGCGGTGCACCTGGATTTTTCGATCCCCGCTGCCGGCAAGTACATGCATGTCATCCGGGCCTTGGCCGATCAGGTGGTTACCCGCTGTGAAATCATGGCGGTGGCCCAAAAAGATGGTTTGGCGGTGGCCGATGTTGCCAGGGATTTGCTCAAGTTGGCCGTGGTGGACCGCTATTCCGGAAAGGCCCGCACCGGCAAGGGCTTCGTTACGGGGTTTGGCCTTAAGCGTGGCGCCCTTGCTTCCAGCGTGGCCCACGACGCTCACAATATCATTGTCACCGGCACCAACGATCAGGACATGCGGGCAGCGGTGACGGCTGTTACAGAGATGGGCGGCGGCCTCACAGCAGCCTGCGACGGCAGCGTCCTGGCCGCCTTACCCCTGCCCGTGGCCGGTCTTATGTCCGACCAGCCGTTGAATACCGTTCGGCAACAAATGGACCATCTGCTCGGCGCAGCAAAAGGTCTCGGCGCGTTATTTTGCGACCCTTTCATGACCTTGAGCTTTTTGGCCCTGCCGGTCATTCCGGATCTCAAACTCACCGATCGAGGCCTGGTGGATGTGGCCCGGTTCGAAATGGTTCCCCTGTTTGTCTAGTGCCCATCCAGAAACAGGAAAAATGGGTCGCGATCAAGAATTGCGAATTCTGGGGCGTACCGTTGAAGAGTCCTCTCTCTTTTTGACTTCCGCTTCGAACGGTAATACAGTCGTGGAACTGCTTCAACGGGCAGCGCTTGTCAATTCCTTTTAGCGTGCGGCCCGGTTCTATCACCCTCAAAAAGAAAGAAACGGTTATGTTTAAAGAATTCAGGGAATTTGCAATGCGGGGAAACGTGGTGGACATGGCCGTTGGGATCATCATCGGGGCCTCTTTTGGAACCATCGTCAAATCCCTGGTAGATGATGTCATCATGCCGCCTATCGGCCTGCTTCTGGGCAGTGTCGACTTTTCAGATCTTTTCATAACGCTCAAGGATGGGGCTAACGAGGGGCCCTACCTGACGCTAGCTGCAGCCACGGACGCCGGCGCGGTAACACTCGGCTACGGTGCTTTTTTTAATACCGTCGTCAGTTTCTTGATTGTCGCCTTTGCCGTCTTCTTGTTGATCAAGGGCATGAATAAAATGAAACGGCAGCAGGAAGCGCCGGCTGCCGCCCCGAACACCAAGGAGTGCCCCCATTGCCTTTCCACCATTCCGATCAAGGCAACCAAGTGCGCCCATTGTACATCGCTTCTGTAGGTGGAAGCTACACCGCCTCCATGGTGGATGGGGGTTTGGATGCGATGTTGTAGGTCACGCTGACCACCCCAGGGACTTCGGCGGTCATGCGCCCGGCCAATCGCTCCAGCAGATCGAATGGAAGGTGGGTGGGCCTGGCGGTCACCGCGTTCTGGGTGTCCCAGCAGCGCACCTCGATCTGCAGTCCGTAATCGCGTTTGCCGTTCCGCATTCCCGGAATTCTGTCATTATGCAAGATGGCCATGTACTGAAAAGCGTCGACGGCTGCAAGCTCGTGCTCCAGAATGACCGTGGCCTTGCGCACCAGCGCAATCCTTTCCGGCGTGGCTTCTCCGATCACCCGCGTCGCCAAGGCCGGTCCTGGAAACGGCGGCCGATTGACAATCTCCTCGGGCAGGCCCAAGGCTTGGCCCACGGCCCGCACCGCGGGCTTGCGCAGTTGGATCAGCGGTTCAATCACGCTGTAGCCGTAAGATAGGGCAGTATCGATGCCCAACTGAGAGAGAATGTTGTGCTGTCGTTTGATACCGGCCACTGTCTCTTCGACATCGGTGAAAATGGTGCCCTGAAGCAGATAGTTCGCACCGCTGGCTCTTACCAGACGGGAAAATACCCCCTGGTAAAAGGTGTCCGTAATGGCCTGGCGCTTCTCTTCGGGGTCGCTTTTGCCCTTCAACGCCTCGAAAAATTCTTCCTGGGCGTCCACCAGCTCAACCGGCACACCGCACTCACGCAGGATCGCAACCACCCGCTGGGGCTCGCCGTGGCGCATCAGGCCGTTATCGATGAAAAAAGTCTTCAAGCGCTGGCCCAAGGCGCGATGGGCCAGCATGGTAACCACCGATGAATCCACACCACCCGACAAGGCATTCACCGCCGTGCCATCACCAACCTCAGCCGCAATTGCGCAACACTGCTGCCGGATGAACCCCTGCCTGTCCAACACCTCCAGTTTGATCTCCCTCACATCCATCGGGTTGGTCCTCCACTGATGTCCATCATTTGGGTACGGCGGCATCAATTCCAGCCCCACTCACTCAACCGGGTGTACCGCCCGTGTCTGGTCCAGGAAAATAAAAGCATCGTACCGTCGGGGCATCACCGAAGGAACATAGTTGCCAGGCCGCTCCCGCGTGGGCTGGTAGACAACCCCGATAGCCCGGTGGCCGACCGGGTCTGTCAGCGGCTCGAACCCAGCCGGGTCATCAAAGAGCAGCAGGAACCGTGCCATTTGGGTTCGATGCGACAAGTCCTCGAAGCTTCCCGGCATGGCTGGCGGCACCGTCATCACTTCAGCGGGCGCACCCCAGCGGCTTCCGGCCATGACCGTCCCCCGGTGGGTGCCGAATCCGACCGCATAGACGGCACCATCGCCTAACCGTTCCCGCGCGATCTGCCCGATGTTGCGCTGCCCCCGCATGACCATCGCCGTCGCCCTGGCGTCGCCGATGTGGGTGTTATGCGCCCAAACGATCCCTTTGGCCCCCTCACCGTAGTGCGTCAGGAGCCGCTCGGTGGTCAGAAAAAAATGGTCTGCCCGCACATTCCACGACTGCGAACCCGAAATCGCCATGGCCCGATAATGGCCCTCAGCGTGCTTAACCACCAGGGCATGCTGTTTAAGATTGAAATACGCATCAGGATCCCGCGCTGCCAATGGGCGCTCTTGGCGCAGCATCGCCACCACCGCACGCACGCTGGATTCACACGAGAGCTGACCCCTGGCCGCAGCTTGCACATAGAGCGAAAAATCATCGCCGTAAGGGGCCAGGCAAGCGTAGGCCTCAACGGCCCGCTCGCTCAGCACCGGCGCCATTTGGGCCAACATCTCCGGGACTTTCCGCAACGAGTTGCTCTGCCCGTACAGGTCGAGACCGTAAAACCCAACCTGTTCGGCCGCCGCCCGGTTGTCGTTATGCGACCGCAGCCACTCGATCAGATCGACCACCTCCTCGTTGGCCCACATCCAGGTGGGCCAGCGGGAAAAGCCCTGCATGACGCTCCGGGCAGAATCCCCTTGCGCGGTGGCACCTTTGATATAGCGATTGAGCCGATAGCTGCTATCCCAATCGCCTTCAACGGCAATGAAACGAAACCCCTGTTCCTGAATCAAGCGACGGCTGATTTGGGTTCGCCAGATGTAAAATTCAGAAGTTCCATGGGAAGATTCACCCAACAGTACCAACCGGCGGTGGCCGATGGCAGCCACCAACGGATCCAGGTCCGAGGCCCAGTGAAGAGGCGTCGCCCGGTTGCGCAACAGGTTGACTGCGCCCTCATCAGAGTAGCTCGCATCGGTCGACGCGGGCATCACCACCCAGAGCGCCGTTATAACCATCATTACCCAAAAAAGCATCGAAGCAAACCCATCCTCAATCAGTCCGTGTATCGGGGTTGGACCACAACCGGTTGTATTGTAGCGGATCACCGTCATTCCTGCAACCCGATGATCTACACCCAAATGATCAACAGCCCCTGCCCCGGTGGTAAAGGCCTCAGGGCAGAAAGCGATTTTAGAGGTGGTCGCTATGACCCAGCAATCTGCCGTGCCGATTTTTCCCGACCCAGGGCTGACCCGGTTTGCTGGACCATTGTTTCAAAAGCCGCCCGCACCCTGCCCGGAAACGGAGCGGCCGTGGGCCGTCTCTGGGCATCGCGGGTCACCCAAGCAGCCCGGTGCATTCCGTATGCGATCTTGACGGGTGAACCGTCCGGTTCAAGGCGGAAGTAGTCCACGTGCAAGGTCACCTGACATGAGCGCACTTCTTTAACGGCCATGGTGAGCAATATGCGATCGAAGGGCATGGCCTCACGCCGGTCGCTGGTACCGGCCTCTCCCAGGATCTTGAGGTGGCCGTAGTTGGTCACCCCGCCCCAGCGCCCGCTGGCAAACTGGTTGGCCATCTGCGCCAACACCGGCCAGGCGGAGGCTTCGCGCGTGTTTCCCATCCACTTTATATAATTTGAAAAATAGATGGTACGACTCAGGTTGGCGCTCGGTTGGAAGGTCACCGGCAGCCGCTGGACAAAGACCAGCTGACCCTGGGGACCCCCTTGGAGCATCTCGAAGGGGCGGGTTTGATACAGCGGTTCATAACCCGGGTAGTCGGCGCTGAGCAAAAGTTCGCGAAACTTTGGCAGCGCCGGTCGGGCAGCCGTAACGGCAAAAATCCGCAGCGACCCCCAGGTCAGCCGGATAACGAGGGTCAGGATCTGAATCGGTAAGCCTCCGTCACCCGCAGCGGCAAATAATACCGCGTCACCGCTTTTTTGTATGAGATTGAGGTCTGCACCCGGCTGGCCGCCGGCCTTAATGGTTGTTTCCATGGCCGTCCAGATGCGTGTGCCGGCAACGTCCAAGGGATCTTCCTGGCCAATCAACCGGTCCAGCAATTCGGCACGACCCCTGCCCAGCACGCCGATCCAGTCGCATCGCTCCCTGGCGGTGACGGTGGCCAGGTCACATCCCAGCGGACCGGGTCCGCAGACGCACAGGCAGATACGATCGTCGTGGGTCAGCGAAACATCCAAGGCGGTCGAACCCGAATCGGCCACGGCTGGTTTGCCGTTTTTGCGCCACCGGATGTCCCCAGAGGACAGCGGCAGCCGATAGCGTTGTGCCGCTGCTGCAAGCGACCGCTTCAAAATCGGCTCGGTCACCTTGCGGCGTGCCGGCTGGTTCATGTCATGGATACCGGGAATAACTGCCAGTTCCAGGTGGGGCGGTGTTAGCGACAGACTTGGGCACACTTCATCCAGGGCCTGGTTGATCAGGCACCGGTCCCGCTCCTGAGGAAGCGTCAGGTCGGCAACGGTAGGGTAATCGTCGTGGTGCTTGAGAATTCGCAGCCGGTAACCGGTCAGCAGCGCCATGGGTGTTCCGTTTTCGCTCGTAGCTGCGACCCGGTAGATCAGATCCGGTTCCTTCCGCTCCACCAGCGCCACCTGCAGCGTTGCGGGTGCGGAGGCGCTGAAAAATTCGGGCAACAGGTCCATGCGGTCAATCGCGATGGGCAAGCTGGTGTCCTGGGGAGCCAGTAAAGCGGCACTTTGCAGCAGCGTATCGCAAAAAAACGGATCGCCCAGGCAGAGGTGGCTGCTGTTTTCGGATCCAAAAGCGGCGGCTGAGCGCTGGTTCACCGGTGTTATGCGGGCAGTTACCAACGCTTGAACAGCCTTTTCATCACTGGCGCAGATCTCCCAAACCGTCTCAATCGCCTGAAACCGCGGCCCTTGAAAAAGCAGGCCGGTTCGATACAAATCGGTCTGGGGCACCAGCGGCAGCGGCGTCTCGGGGCGGGCGGGAACACCCAGCGTTTCGCTCTCGGTCGGGTTAAAGACCACGGTGGCCGAAAACGCGTCGCGTGTGTCCCCGGTCCCCTCCTTTCTAATACCGGCATGCACAATAGTCTCCCCTTCGGCCTGCGCTTCAGCCCGTATCACCTGAATGGTGATTTGAGCTCCAGACCGGGGGTCGACGGTGATGGGCCGCTGGAGGTGGATGTCCCGGATCTGAACCCGGTCGACGGCCGTTTTACCGGTCAGATAACACGCCGCCTGGGCCATGGCCTCCAGCCCGAAAACGGTCGGAAAAAGAAAAGAGCCCTGAAACTGATGGTCTTTCAGGTAAGGGTCGGTCTCGAGGGAAAGGCGGGTTGAGAAAACCACTTCCACGCCCGGGGTCATGTGGATTCGGTTTTCTAAAAACCGGAACCCGTGGGGCGTCTCGGGCCAGGCGTGAGGCCAGGTCTTCAGGCTACCCATGCGGGCGGTGATAACCACCTGGCGGCTGCCCGGATCATGGGTGAAGATTTTGAGGAACCGCTCGACGCCCTCGTGGGTGGGAATGGCGTTGATCCCCTGCTTGCCTAGCGAGGCCACACTGCCCAGGCGCGCTCCCATACCCTGGTCGCGCCAGATGCTGTAAGCTACGGTGATCGTGCCGGTCTCGGGGTGATCGGCGGCAAAACCGCGCAATGCAATGTCCATCACTTCGTTGGAAAACCCATACCAGCCGTTACCGGGCATGCCGATGATGCCGATGATGGAACCCAAAGCCACCATCAGTTTGGGTGGCGTCGCTTCCAGGGCATCCATCAGGTTAAGCAGACCTAGCACCTTGGGCGCGCATTCGGTGAA
The DNA here is from genome assembly GCA_046484885.1 of Desulfosarcina sp. Classification (GTDB taxonomy): domain Bacteria; phylum Desulfobacterota; class Desulfobacteria; order Desulfobacterales; family Desulfosarcinaceae; genus Desulfosarcina. The sequence goes on from JAWOIA010000186.1 coordinate 21,496, forward strand.
AGCCTGATGCAGTTGGACTTGACCGGTGAGGCGCGGCCGATTGAGACCAGCGCCATGGATGACACCCGTTATCGGTCCGAGATCCTCGGTGACCGCCGCCACCATCCGGTCCACCGCATCGCGGTCCGCCATGTCACAGGAAAAATAGACCGCTGACAGGCCCAGGGCGGTATAACGGTCCATAAGGGAGCGGATCGCCACCGATGGCGGCATCTCAGCCGCCCCAACCGGATGACGGCATCGATGAGGTCTCCCAGGGCGGCATTGGTCAACAGCGTCGGATCTGGAAACGTGGACCCATAGGCTTTGGCGAAACGAGCGATCAGGTCACCGGCCTTGATGGAATCCAGGTTCAGGTCATCCAACAGACGGGCGTTCCGGGAGAGGGTAGCGGTTGAAAAACCGGTCACTTCAGATACCAATCCAAACAAGGTGGCCTGAAACACCGCCGGTTTCAATTCGGCAGCCTGCGGCGCGATCAGTTTTTCTGCCGAATCGCCAAGCGGCCGGGCGTCCGGATCCCAAAAGGAGAGATCCGCCTGAATCACACGCTTTAAAAAAGCTCCCCGGGACTCCAGGTAGCGAGCAGCCACGGGTTGCGGTACCCCGGCCAACGCCTCATTCAGAAGGGTGTGGTTCTAGTTGCCAGGCGGTCCGACCACATCGGGGTCCCGGCTGTCGGTGCCGGGAAGGGTTTCACAGGGATTGACCACAAAGGATTTTTCAGCGGCGGGCACAAAGGGCCGAATCAACCGATTCTCAAAAAGGGTTTCCCAATGGATCGCAACACCCAGGGCATACATCGCCGCCAAGGCACGGTTCAGGTCGGTTAGGTTGCCGGCCGACCCCTCCACCGGTAGGCATAGCGGACCGGCCTCACCGAGCACATCAGCGGTCAAACCACTCAGCACGCGACCTGGGCCCACTTCGAGTATCAGATCGCAGCAGGCCGCCATTTCTTCAGCCAGACGAATAAAATCAACCCGCGACCGGATCTGTCGGGAAAAATGCCCACTCAGCGGTTGTCCCGATTCCAAAAGGGCGCCGTCGACGCTGGAGAAGAACCGGCAGGCCGTTGCAGACAGCGGTTTGGCAAGCAATCCCATTGCGGCAACCCGCTCTGCGGCATCTTGGGACAGGCGGCTGTGAAAAGCACCGGAAACCGCAAGGATACGGGCGCTGATGCCATTTTCCCGGGCCATCCCCACCAAAGCCTCAACCGCCGCGGACTCTCCGGAGAGCACCGTTTGACGGGGACTGTTGCAGTTGGCCACCGTAAGATAGCCATCGATCCGAGGTATCAGTGCGATCGCGGTGGACTCGTCGCATTGCAGGCTGACCATTGCTCCAGGGACCCCGGCTTGGTCGGCCATGGCGTTTCCGCGGCGGACTGCGAATTCCAGCAGGGTGGCTGCACCAAACCCACCGGCGGCATGACAGGCCGTCAACTCTCCCAGGCTATGGCCACCAACGGCCTCCGGGCGGACCCCCAAACGGCTGAGATAATCCAGCCACAGCTTCGAAGCCAAGCAAATGGCCGGTTGGGCATTTTCGGTTCGGGAAAGCACGCTGATCCAGCGCTGCTCTTCCTCGGAAGAAGCGGCCCGGTCGATGTCCCGAAAGACCCGATGGCTCAGCGGCACACCACTTAACTTGCGCGTGATTCGATCCGCCAGTTTTAGTCGTGATCGGGCCCACGGGAAGCGTTGAACCAGGTTGCGGGCCATGTTGATCTGCTGGGAACCTTGTCCGGGGAACAGGAAACCGATCCGGGGGGTCGTGTTACCCGCTCCCAACCACATACCGGGTCCCATGGATGTGGCCGGGCGGGTGCTCCCGACCGGCCAGACGTGACGCAGGGTCTTTTCGAACTGTGCCAGCCGGGCGAGCAGGTCATCGGGGTGACCGGTTACAATTGCGGCCCGCACGAGTGGGTCAGGCGGCAGTTGCCGGCTAAGGTGCGCCGATAAATCGGCCAGTCCGGCCATGCTGATTCCATCGGCCATTCGGATCAATTCGCCAATTTTTTTCAGTATTTCGGTTTGGCTGCCCCCACCGATCAGCAGCACCTCGCTCTCCTGGGGGTGGGCCAGAAGCATCACCTCATCCAGGAGTGGTTTCAGTCGATCGTCGGGCGGGTCAGCGGAATCTATGGTGACGTGGCAGTTGATACCGCCGAAGCCCATGGAAGAGACGCCGGCCCTGAGCTGTTTCGTGGCGCTTTCCCGCCGGCCCTGACGGACGGGGTAGAGTCGCCTGGCGGCATGATCGAAAGCGGGATGAGGTTCATGGCAGGCAGCGGTCGGTGGAACCACCCGCCGGTTGACCGCCATTACCGCTTTGATCAGCCCACCGATACCCGAGGCGGCTTTGGTGTGGCCGAGAATGGATTTAAGGGAGGTAATGCCACAGGGTCGCTGCTCGCCACCGTTGAGGGGCGCCTTTCCCAGCACCTGTGCAATGGCTTCCAGTTCAACCCGATCCCCCACCGTGGTGCCGGTGCCGTGACCTTCGATGAAGTCCAAGTCGCTGATTCCAAAAGGAGAAAGCTGGTAGGCCCGCTCCAATGCCAGGGCCTGACCGGAGACACTCGGGGCCGTAATACCGGACCCAGCGCCATCGGATGAAATCCCCCAACCGCGAATCACCGCGTACACGGGGTTGCCGTCGCGCCGGGCGTCAGCCAGGGGTTTAAGCACCATAAATCCGCATCCCTCGCCGGGTATGAAACCTTTGCCGCCGCGGTCGTAAACCATCATATCCCCATCCGTCAGGGCGCCGGTCTTGGCAAACCCGACTAGCTCAAACGGATCCAGGCTGATGTCGACCCCGCCCACGATGGCCAGATCCAAATCCTGATTCACCAGGCGTGAGGCGGCGTGGGCCACGGCCAGAAGCGATGACGCACAGGCTCCGTCCACGCTGAAGCCCCCGCCCATCAGGTTGAGGTAGTTGCAGATGCGCCCGGCAATGGTATTGGAAAGCCCTCCGGCCAGGGTGTCCTCATCCACCGGTGGAAAAACTGCCAGATAACGATCCTTCAGGGCCTGGGTGAGCCGATCCATCTGGGACTCATCCAGCCCTTGGGCCCGGGCGGCACGGTGCAGTGCCCGCCGGACAAAGGGCCAACGCAGCCGCAGGGTATGGGCCCGGGTCTGCTCCCCGGTGAGGGTGTTTCCAACGATGACGCCGGTGCGCTCGCCAGGCAGGTCCACCGGAGAATAACCGGCATCGGCCACTGCGGCCAGGCTGGTTTCTAGAGCCAGCCAGTGTACCATATCCGTGGTGCGCACCGTGGAAACGGGTATCCGCCGCCCGGACCAGTCAAAATCAAATCCATCGATAAGCGCAGCTCTGCGGCCATACGTTTTGTCGGGCACTGTGGGATCCGGGTCATAATAGTCCGCCAAGGGCAGGCGGCAGTCCGGAAAACGCCGAAACTGGCGCCGCCGGGCCAGGATATTTTCCCACAACTGACGCGGGGTGCTGGCTTCAGGATAGCGACAGGCCAATCCTATCACAGCAATGGCTGACGGGCGCAACCGCTGCCTCATCATCGTTTTCCTTTCCTTTTGGATTACCTTCTTAAGATTCTCAGCACATGCAGCACTGCCTGCCAAAAGGGGTGGATGCAGACACGACTGTTGATGAAATATTCATGCCAGATTATCGAAACCAGCAGGTATCATTGAAAAACAAAAAACCGCCCTTAGCGGATAGGGGGTTTGTGTTCAGGCCCGGTTTCGACTCTCGCAAAAAACCGCCGATTGTGCGATAAAGCAGCCATCCAGAGTGCCGGCGTCGGCACAAATGTTGACAATGGGTGTATCTTTTCCAGAAACACGGGCCCGCCCGCTACTGATGGGAATAAGAGCATGAAGTTGCGTACCTGCGTCTCGCCGGAGGGCCGGTTCATTTTCGGTGTCCACCGACCGCATTTTACGGCAGAAAATTTTCGACAACGGCATCAAATGAAGAATCTTGGCCGGATGACAAACGGCAGCCCCCACGATAACACCGCCAACTTTCCTGTCGGGCCGGTGGTCGAGCCGGCAGCAAACTGGATATTCGAGGTCCCCAACGCCTTTCCATTCCGGGGCGCCACTTACATCGGCAAAGCATGGGCCGATGGCTGCGCCCGCAGGACCGAAACCATTATGCTGCCCAATGCCCCTGAAATCTCTTTTTCGGCGGGCTATGCCGATCAAGCGGCAGCCAGGCGAGCCATGCAAACCCTTCCCCGCCCCCTGCAGTTGGCCCTGGCGACCACCAGCACCGACCCCCGGGATCTCTGCTGTCTGTCCCATTTGGCCTGCACGTTCAGCATGGACGAAAACAGCGGCGCTCCCTTGGGGCTGGTTTACCAGAAGCGACCCGATGGGCGCATCGAGGCCCTGATTGCCGATGATGCGCTGTTTGACGCTGTGGCGAACAACCTGTGGCTGCCCGCCGCCTACAAAGATGCCATGGTGCTTCGCCCCGGCGTCCAGGGCGACAGCGAAATCGTGGGGGATTGGTCCCACGCCCTACCATACAGCCATGTCTACGAATACCTGCGCCGGAACTCCTACATCCCATGGGGTCACTATGCCGCCAACATGGCCGATGATGCCATCCGCTACCGGATACAGGATCTGTCGCTCCAGGACATGACCGGCATGCGTCACCTGTATTACCAACGCAGTTACACCCGGTTGGCCCAACTGCTGGATCTGCCGCCCGCGGCCGGCGGACGCACCCTCGCCGAAACTGAGTTGGAGCTGTTGCGGCAAAAAATCGAATTGGAATTGCACCGCAACCAAAACATCGCCTTTAACCGGATCCTATGGGGTTGGAACTATGGGTTTGACTATGCTCCCAGCGGATATCGCCTGCACGGCTCGCACCAGCAGATCCATCAGCAATACGCCCTGATTCCGGCTGGGGTCAGCTTGGCCGATGGCAGGGGTTTCCTTCCGGCTTATGCATGCGGGGATCTGGTGGGCGATTTTGTCAAGGCCTTTCGTCGGGAAACCGGGTCCAGCTTTTTTGACTGTTATGAGCGGGCGATCAGGGAAAACCGGCGCATGGATGAGAACCCAAAAGGCCCGCAAAGCCTGGTGGTTTTTGAGGACCATCAATTGATGCTCTTTGTTCCCAAAGCCCAAACGTCTCAATGGGAGCTGCAGCTGATGCCCAAAACATCAGTGGGCAATATCGTCGAAGCCGGCACCCCCCTGCGCCGCTCATTGGACCGGGCCATCTGGACGGCGGTCCAGGTGCTGGCGGCTATAGGGGCCCGCTTGATTGCCTGCATCGAATATTCGAAAGCGGTCGATGACAGGGATAGGGATCAGCGCCTGTTGATGTCCTTTTTGCCCAAACTGCCCGAATCCCCCGGTGCCTTCAGCGAAGCCCAGCTGCGCTGGATCACCGGCCACTACCCCGAAGACTTCGCCCTGATCTGCCGCCGCCATCTGCCCGAAAAAAGGGGGTGGACTGGATGACACGCGGTTCGGTGCCGACCGCACCTGCCTAGTGGGCAGCGGATCAATGGCCCGATGACGGGAGTTAGGCCGTAACATACTGAACCTACTGGTTTTCTCGTATTTGGCCTTGACATTGACCGGCTTTCGGCTTAGTCTTTTCAGCGCATCGGGTGTGCGGGTCGTTGCGGTAACCTACAGGAAAAAGGGGATTATCTTGCCGCCTGTTCTCTCCATCGTGGGCAAGTCGGAATCAGGCAAGACCACGCTCATCGAAAACCTGATTCCCGCGTTGAAAAAGCGGGGCTATCGCATTGGGGTGGTCAAGCATGCCCACCACGGCTTCGAGATAGACCGCAAAGGCAAGGACAGCTACCGTCACAAACAAGCCGGCGCCGACAGTGTAATGATCGTTTCACCAGGAACCATCGCCATGATTAAGCGTGTTTCGACTGAACGCCTCGAGGACCTGATTCCTTTCTTCGGTGATGTGGACTTGCTGATCACCGAGGGGTTCAAAAGGGACCCGGCTCCGAAAATTGAAGTTTTTCGGGCCGAACGGCATCGGTCTCCCGCCTGCCTGGAGGACGCCTCCCTGATAGCTCTGGTTTCCGATACGCCCCTCAACACGGCGGTTCCTCGATTTGCACCCGGTGACATCGAGGCCATCACCCATTTTATCATTGCCCGGTTTCTACCCAAACCATAGCACGGAGCGTTGTGTCGTCAGCTGCCAGCGCTCACGGCCCAGCCCACACCGCCCGGAGAGAATCGTCTCCCATGAATCTGAGATTTGGCATCACGGGAAAGCTGCTGGTCTGGTTTCTGCTCATCATTGCCATTTTTTATGGCACTATCGTGGTGCTATACGTCGATGTCCAGCGCGTGGTCGGCCTTTCCGAGTCCATCGTGGCAAAACATTATACCATTGCCTCCGGGTCGAAGAAGATGATCGAAATGCTTCTGAGTATGGAGGAAAACAAACAGAAATTTCTGCTGCTCAAAACCAGCGACTATCTGACCTTTTTCAATGAGGCCCAACGGGCCTTTGAAGACAGCCTGGCCCAGGTGACCCGGCTGACCGCCGTCGGATACGAAATTGCGACGGTATGGCGGGATATCAGCAACGATTACGGCACCTACCCGACCCTGGCCGAGTTTTCCGCGCACCTGGAAGGTGAGGTCAACGATCCGCAAGCGGTCGATGCAATCTGGATCCCTGAATCGGTGGTCAACGACTGGATCGGAATAATTTCGGCGGAACGGTTGAAAAATGAACGGGATATCGAATTGGCCACCCGCGAACTCAACCGTAAAGGCCGGCTTTCGGCACGAAAAGGAATGATTGGTCTGGCGGTTTCCAGCCTGGTCGGGCTGATGGGCATTGTCTACCTGGCCTACTCGATGATACGTCCGCTGCGGGAGCTGATGATCGGTATTCGGGATATCTCGTCGAATCGCCTCAGCACCCCGCTTGAAGTCCGCAGCCAGGATGAGTTTGGTGAACTGGCGCACGCTTTTAACGAGATGTCCCATCGCCTCCGCAAAGAGGAACGCATGCGGTCGGATTTTATCTCCATGCTCAGCCACGAAATCCGCACACCGCTGACCTCGATCCGTGAATCGGTCAATATGATCCGAGAAGGCGTGCTGGGTTCCGTCAACAAACGGCAGGAAAAATTTCTGGGGATCGCCTCTACGGAAATCACCCGCATGGGCGACCTGTTGAACCACCTGATGCAGGCCTCACGCCTGGAACCGGGGATGCTGAGCATCCACCTGGAGCCCATCGATGCCCGTAGCTTTGTATCCGAGTGCGCCGACAGCATCAAACCGGCCGCGCAAGCCAAAAACATCGACCTGCATCTGGAGGTACCCCCACACCTGCCACCGATCGTCGGTGACCGCAAACAGCTCCAGCAGGCGATGTTGAACTACCTTTCCAACGCCGTCAAATTCTCCGAACCCGAAACCCGGATCACCATCGGTGTCCACCCACACCCCAAAAAAAACCAGCTCACCTTTTTTGTGGAAGATAGCGGCCCTGGCATTCTGGAGGAGGATCAAACCTTCTTGTTCAACAAATACTATCGGGGACGGCGCGAACGCGAACGCCTGGAAGGTGTCGGTTTGGGGTTGAGCATTGTCAAAAATATCGTCGAGTCCCACCATGGCCAGGTGTGGGTCAACAGCCTGGTGGGTCAGGGAAGCACCTTTGGATTCAATTTGCCCAGCGCACCTGAGGGGTGACGGCCGCCCATGCGCCACAACAAAAGGTGATGAATCAGCGAAAATGGTCCTGCGACAGGAACGCGCCCGTCGCGCAGGCCGCTGGGACGAAAAAATGAAGCGCAGCGCAACTATCAGATGTTTTTTTTAGCCGTTAATGGCAATAGCCATTAAAAGGGGTGTCCAATGCCAACCATATGGCGCCAACCGTGTCGCCTGGTGATTTGCCTGCTGACCATCGTGGTGATGTTCAGCGGCTGCAGCGCCTTTTTTCAGGATATCGAGGAAAAAATGGACCGCCAGCGCTTTTCGCTGGCTTATGAGTCCTTTGAAAACGCGCTGGCCGCTTACGAGCAAGGGGACTACACGAAAGCGCTTTCTCTTTTTCAGGCGCTGGTGAAAGCAGATGCCGGCACGACCCTTGCCGGGAAGGCCCGGCTGGGGGAGATCTTCTGTCGACTGATGCTGGCGACGACCCAGTCGGAATATGAGGCCGTTATGGCCATGTGGCAGGACTTGCGTCGATCGGCGCCCGAGCAAGCTGCGTCATGGGAGTGGGTTCTGGTCGACCCGCTGATGGTCAGCCTGGCGCCAACAACCGCGCCACGGGTGATCGTGATCTACCGATCGACGGGGGGAAACACGCTGCCGATCGATGCGACCAAAGACCAACCTCATGAAAGCCAACCGCTGCAGGATGAGCTGGCCAGCCTGAAAAAAATAGCCGACCATGCCGTCCACCTGCAGCGCCAAATGGATGAGGTCATGGCCGAAAACCATGCCCTCAAGGAAAAAATCAAAGCATTGGAGACCATTGATCAAAACATCCAGAAGCGTAAAACGGAAATTGGAGCGCCTAGTGACTGATTCAACAAACGATGCCCATACTGCGCAGTCTGTCCTTGTCGTGGACGACGACCACAATGTACTTGAGGTGTTGGATGCCCGGTTGTCCAGCTGCGGGTTTACCGTATACAAAGCGGATGGCGGCCGCAAAGCTCTGCAGATCCTTGAGACCCAACGAATCGACCTGGTGGTTTCGGATGTCAAGATGCCTGAGATGGACGGCATGGCACTGCTGTCCGAAATCATCCAAAAGCTGCCCGGTCTCCCAGTGATCTTCCTGACGGCCTATGCCAACATCCCCGCTGCAGTGCAGGCGGTCAAATCCGGCGCCGTGGACTATGTTGAAAAACCCTTTGACGGCAAGGCACTGACTGAAAAAATCCAGCTGATGCTTCAGGAGTCGGGAGAGACCGCGCCAGAACAGAACGGGAAAACCGACGATCAATCCCGCAGCCCTGCCATGATCAACCTCAATGGCTTGGTCAAAAAGGTGGCCCGGAGCAATGTCACGGTCCTGATTCTCGGAGAAAGCGGCGTGGGCAAGGAACGCATCGCCAAACGAATTCACCACCTGGGGTATCGCAGCAAAAACCCCTTTGTTGTGGTCGATTGCGGCGCCACCCCTGCCGGACTTCTGGAGAGTGAACTCTTCGGCCATGTGAAAGGCTCCTTCACCCATGCCGTGAGCGACAAGAAAGGACTTATCGAAACCGCCCACACCGGCACCTTGTTTCTCGACGAAATCGGCAACATTTCACATGAAATGCAGATCCGGCTGCTGCGGTTCATCGAAGAGCGGACCATCCGGAGAATCGGCGGGCTGAAGGCAAGGCCGGTGGATTGCCGGATCATCGCGGCCACCAATGCCGATTTGATCGAAGCAATCAAATCGGGCCGATTTCGGGAAGACCTCTTTTTCCGCCTCAAGGTGGTCACCCTGACTGTTCCTCCCCTAAGGGAGCGCAAAGCCGATATCCCTCCATTGGTCGACCATTTTTCGCGGCAGTATTGCAGCCAGTTCGGTGTGGTACCGGTCAGCATCCCCAAGGAAACCATGGACTGGCTTTGCAACTACGCTTGGCCCGGAAATGTCCGCGAATTGAAAAACGCCATCGAGGGGGGCATTGTTTTATGCAGGGATAACGTGCTTCGGGCCGACGATTTCCATGTTTCCGGCCTGTCTGAAACCGGCACCACAAGCATGCCCGACAGCGCCTGCCTCTCCTTGGAAGAGAGTGAGAAAAACACCATCCTGCGGGCTTTGGAACAGACCGGTGGCGTGCAGAAAGAAGCGGCCAAAGTCCTGGGCATCAGTCGACGAGCCATCCATTACAAAATCAAAAAGTACGGCATCGACGCCGCCAGCATTAAAGCCAGGCAATAGCCGCTGCCGCCCTTTCTTCGGCAGCTCAAATGACCGTATTGTTGAACGCCTGCGTATTGAACTGACGCCTTGGGCCCGTCTTTTCGCCGGTGTGCCAGAGACCGGTGCCGGGCGGCTACCCCAACACAGATGCAAGGAGGAGTCACAATGAAGGAAATATTGATTCTGCTCGCGGTCGTGGGGGTCTGGGTCCTGCTCCAGATCTATATTCTGCCGAAACTGGGCGTCTCCACATGACTGCGCGATTCCTGTCAGGTGACCGGTAAAGCAAAAAAAGACCAATCCACCCAAGAGACAAAAGACCCATAAGGAGCGGCGGCCGGTAGGAGCCATCCACCGCCGTTTGCGGGTCTTTATGGTCATCGACGCCCCCTGTTGCGTACCCTATTTCGTTGACAACCCAGCACGATCAGCTTAGAGTCGGACGAACCGAATTTGCTGTCCATTTGAGAAAAACCAAGGGGGCCGGCTGCCACTGTGCGAATCGCTTCCGAATTGACTGGCAGGGTACAACTCCCTGTTTTCCCTCACCTGCTTGAGAGGCTCATTCATTCCCGTCATGAGCCGTTGATTGAACTGTCGACCCTTTCCCGATTTATCAAAATGGACCCTGGTCTCTGCTTTATGGCCTTGCGGATGGACCGATCCATGTCCTCGAATCCCCCCTGGGCCGAACAAGCCGGGTTTGACCAAGTAATCAGCCGCATCGGAACAGCCGGCATCGATGCCCTGGTGGTCCAGACGCTTTCCAGGCAGGCGATCAACCCGGTTGCCCACCAGCAGGCCCAATCCCTCGCTTGGCTGTGGCGGCACTGCCTGACCACGGCGCTGCTGACACAAGGGATCGCCCGCCAGCTGCATTATCAACCCGCAGAGGAGGCTTACATCGCCGGGTTACTGCATGACCTCGGCAAACTGGCCCTGGCAACCCGGACCCCGGCGGCCTGTGCGCCGCTTTTGGCAGATCCTGTTCAGGCCAAGGCATTGTTTGAAGCAGAGGAGCAGGTTGCCGGATCCGATCATAACCGGATCGGGGCGTGGCTGATCCGCCGCTACACCCATGTATGGCATGCGGCCGATGCCGCCCGTTACCACCCCATCCCGCTGGCCCGGGCAAAAGAGGCCCTGCCCCTGGTCCAGATGGTATGGGCGGCCGACCGCCTGACTGCTGAATCCCATCCGGGATCCGAGGCCAGCCAGGCTGCAACCGAACTGCTGAATCTAGATCCCCAGCTGCTTTACAGCCTGCACCAAGCCGCTGTCGAGCAGGTGCTGGCATCGACTGAGGAGCTCGGGGTCACAGCCGAAGCACCACCCAGCAGCCGGCATACCCATGCCATCCCAAGCGCACTGGACTCTGAGATAACAACCCGCACCATCCTCTCCGGTTTACATGCAGAGTTACTGACAGCGGCGGACGCAGATGCCATTTTGCGGACATTACGGCGGAGCCTCGGCCTTTTTTTGGGCATCGATACCGTGATCCTGTTGACCCATGAACCACAAAGGGACCGCCTGGTCGGTCGGTTGGCGGTGGGCAGTGCCCTGCCCGGGTCCGCCCAACAGCTGTGCCTGCCGTTGACCGCAGCAAAAAGCCTTCCGGCCCTCTGCCACACCAGCGGCAAACCGGTGGATTCTTTTTCCCGCAGCGGCCCGGCTGACCTGACCATCATCGACCACCAGCTCATGGCATTTATGGGCACAGCGGGCATCGTCTGCTGGCCGGTTCCCTCGAACACCGCTGGGCGCCGGGGGTGCCTGATCCTGGGAATCGACGGCAATGATTGGCCATGGGTCCAGCAACAGACCAATTTGCTGCAAGCCATTGTTACGGCCGTTTCCGGGGCGCTGGAAAGAGAGCACCGGCTGCACGATCAGATCCATCGCCAGATCAGCGCTCAAGCCGCATCGAATCGGGCCAGGACCCGAAAAATCCTTCATGAAGTCAACAATCCACTGGGTATTATCAAAAACTGTCTCAAGGTACTGACACTAGGGGTCGATAGCCGTTTATCGGGAATTGACGGGATCCGCATTATCAATGAAGAGATTACGCGAGTGGCCGGGTTGCTTCAATCGCTGACCGCACCCACGGAGCCGGGGCCCAAACATCGTGAATCCGTTGACGTGAATGCGACCATCGCGGATATAGTGGCTCTGTTCCGTGAAAGCCTGTCCGGGCCGACCCCCATCGTCCTGGAGCAGGATCTGGATGGCGATATTCCACCAATCCCCGGCGACCCGAACCTGTTAAAGCAGGTTTTGATGAATCTGCTGAAAAATTCGGTGGAAGCAATGCCCCAGGGAGGCACTATTTCCGTGAGCACCCGCAGGCTGACCGCCCTGACCCAAAATGGTGGTCACGGGCACCCATCGGACCGGGTCAGCATCAGCATCTGTGACGATGGCCCGGGCATGGATGATCGGTTCAAAGAACAGCTTTTCACACCCTATTGGACCTCCAAAGCGGGCCACGATGGCTTGGGGCTGACCATCGTGCATGAAGCGGTGCTGCAACTCCAGGGGTCCTTGCGCTGTGAAAGTGCTCCCGGCCATGGCACCCGTTTTGTCATCGAGCTGCCTGCAAAAATGGGAGGATCGGATTCCTCCGGCGTACCAGACTCAGTCCATTAGGAGCGTTTTATGGAAAACCGTCCTCGGATATTGATCTGCGACGACGAACCCTTGATGACCGAGAGCATCAGAGCCGTGCTGGGTATCAGCGATTATCGGGTCGAGACCACCAACAGCTCCCGCCAAGCCCTGACACTGATTCACGCCGAATCCCCGGACCTGGTGATCCTGGATGTGATGATGCCGGAAATGAACGGCTTTGAGGTGCTTGATGCCGTGGACCGGGAGCGGTGTGACAGCGCATTTATTATCGTCACCGGCGAAGCCTCCGTCGATTCAGCTGTCAAAGCCATCCGCAAAGGGGCCAGCGATTACCTGCGAAAACCCTTCGAGCCGGACGAACTGATCATTCGGGTGGAGAATGTTCTCAAACAGCGCCAGATGAAACAGGCTCACCTGTGCTTTGAAGCCGAGAAACGGCACCTGGAGAATCAGCTGCGTCAGTCCCAGAAGATGGAGGCTATCGGCACCCTGGCCGGTGGTATCGCTCACGACTTCAATAATGTACTGAGCATCATTTTGGGTAATACGGAACTTGCCCTGGCCATCATGTCCAGTGGTCACAGCGCCCGTCAGAACCTCGAACGGATTCTCACAGCCAGCCTGCGGGCCCGCGAAATGATACAGCAGCTGCTCAGCTTCAGCCGCAAGGAGGCGTCCAGCCGCAAACCGACCAGTCTCAACCGTGTTATCACCGAGTCGCTGAAACTGATGCGCGCCTCTATACCCACCAACATCGGCATCGAGTTGGATATCTGCGAGGTCGAATGCACGGCCGTTGCCGATACCACCCAGATTCACCAGATCATGCTCAACTTGTGCACCAACGCCGCCCATGCCATGGAGCCCAACGGCGGTACACTGACCATCCGACTGGCAAAAGTCGCCTTGGAGGGCAACGCCGCCGAACTGGATGGCATAAGCCCAGGCAACTACGCCAGACTGGTCGTAGCCGATACCGGCCACGGTATCGAAAAGGAGATCATTGACCGGATATTCGAACCCTATTTCACCACCAAGGAGACCGGTAAAGGCACGGGAATGGGACTATCCGTCGTCCATGGCATCATCAAGGGGTATGGCGGTGCCCTGCGGGTTTTCAGTCGGCCGGGGCGCTACACGGAATTCCATATCTACCTGCCGCTGGCCGATGGCGCCTTGGAGGTCAAACCTGCCAAGGCCAGTCAACAGCAACTGCCAGGCGGCTATGAGCACATCCTGATCGTGGACGATGAGGTGATGCTGGTAGATATGACACGGCAGTTGTTGGAAAAAATAGGGTACACCGTCAGTGCTTACACCGACAGCGGCGACGCCCTCAGAGCCTTTCTCGCCTGCCCCATGGTGTACGATCTGATGATTACCGACATGACCATGCCCGGGATGACGGGCTTGGGTCTGGTGAAAGCGGTCAGGGCGGTGCGCGAAGATATGCCTGTCATTTTGTGCACCGGCTTTAACGAGCAGATCAGCGAGGAGAATTCCCGATCCTTGGATATCCAGGCCTTTCTCATGAAACCCGTAGGCCTGCAGCAGCTGGCGGAAGCCATCCGCAAGGTGCTGGTACCCGTATCGACCGAGCGGCGAAAAAACAAGCGCTACGCAGTCCCTTCGGACACCTTTGTGGTTTCCCGCGCCCATCCTTACGAGCGCTGCAATCTGTTGGACATCAGTTTATCGGGGCTTTCCTACAGCCACGAAATGGCACCATTGCCCAACCACCCAGCCGATCAGCTGGCAATCATGGACCCCCACGGTGCTGTTTTCATCGACGGCATTCACTGCCGCACGGTTTCCGATATTTCCGCCGGCAGCGGCATCCTGCTGCGCGAAGCGGAGCGGTCCCGACGCAGTGTTTGCTTCGACAGGCTCTCTGCTTCCCAAAAGCAAATGATCGAACAATACATCCACCGCCACGCCACGGCCCCAATACGCTGACCCGGCCCAGAGGCCAAACCCGACCGCAGCCCCAAGACACCCTGCAATCGAAATCAACTCGCCGCTTGAAAAGATTGAACCTGGTAGACCTGCACCACCAGCTCCCCGTCCTGCCATTGACTGGCCGCCAGCCCGGCCTTCATGCACAGGTGAGAAAGAAATTGGTCCGGCCGGGGCAGTTGCTCCCACACCTGCGGCAAAAAAGTTGCGCTAGCGGATTCTTTGTGGATGATCACGCCATCGATATGGGGCCTCAGCTTGGCCAACAGGTCATCGGCGTCGGTGTAGGCAAGGGGAGCCGGATGGGAAAGAACGCTCACCTCGATCTGCAATCGGTCCAGGTCTGCCCTGCGCAAAGGCGCAAAGCGTGGGTCATGCAAAGCGGCGTTCAGCGCATTTTTCCGGACCCCTGCAACTATCGGGTCTGAGGTGGTCAGGCTGCCGATACAACCCCGCAGCCCCTGGTCGATTTTCAAGGTCACAAAAACACCGCAGCGGGCTTGAAAGGGGGGCTCGGCAAGGACGGTCTCCAATTGCCGCACATCCGTGGCGGCAACCGTTTCGCCGAAATGGCGCAGCAGTGTCTGCCGGACCAGAGCCACCAGGGCCGAACCCTGTTGAGGGGTCAACGGCTGCGCGGCGTCGCCTTGGTTCTGCATCGGTGAATCTCCCTAAAACGCAGTGGCATCCAATCCAGGCGACCACGCCTGGCATGGGGGGGGAGCGTATTCGCGGGCCGACTTGTTCTACGGGGAGTACAACGGTGCAAAACGGTGTGTCAAGGGATTTGGCGCTGGGAAAACCGTTTCAGCGGGCTGACAACTGGACGCCACCCGCAACCGCCGCTGGATCAGTCGTTGCGTAATCGATGCGGCCCTCGGATCGTCGCCAGTATCCGAGCAGGCCTTTTTTCCCCGGATCGATACCAAAGTAGTACCCCGGTGGTGAGAGGCCTTTCATGAGCGGTAGGATCCGCTTGCGAAACAGGTTTTCCTTGAACTTGCTGCCGGCAGGGGTTCGGCCTAGATAGACCATGTCGTACAAGGCCCCTTCGATTTGACCGATCTCCCTGCGCAAATCATACCCCAGGTCAAGGGAATAGAGAAACCCCATGCAGTTGTCGATCAGAACGCCGGTATCCCGATCCAGCCGGCTGATCAACCTGAAGCCGTTGCTAATGAATGTCCCCACGACGGTGTCTCCACAACTGAATAAGCACTGATGATGGGTTCATGATCGCCGATTGCTATGACTGGATACCTTATCGGCAATTTACAGCGGTTGCTTTAGCCGCGGGAAAAAAAGACCCCAACCGGCTCAGCGCAGACAGAAGCCGGGTGGACGACCAGAGCACCCCGGGGTCAGTCGGCCTGGCTTTTTCTGCGGTCCGGGCTGCTCCGCCGTTCATGCTGAAAAGAGAACCGGACCGCCACGCCGTCGCGGACACTTTGGCGTCGATCCGACGGGTGCTGGCGCTTCTCGACAAACGTGCCGTTTGGGGGGTAATGGCGGGTCAACCCCTTTTTCTGCTTTTCGTTTCTCGCTGCAGTGCTGCCGATGACAACGATTTCCATCGCGGTATCTCCTTCGTGCCCATCCAGAAACATGGATGGGCACTCATTAACCGGATCTATCGGCAGTCGTTGCAAAGGCTTTAGCCGGAGGGGCGTTTTTCAGGAAGGGACGGCCGCAGTCGGCGCTCACCAGCGGAAAGCGGAGGGCCAGAAATCATGTTTTTCTCGCAACAGACCCGATTAATCGAAAAGGGCGCCGACACTCTCCCCGGTGTGGATGCGCCGGATAGCTTCAGCAAACAGTGGCGCCACTGAGAGGACCTCAATCTTTTCTGCCTGCTTTTCCAGGGAGATGTGAACCGTGTCGGTGACGGCAATGGATTCAATCGGGCTCGCCACTAGCCGTTTTACGGCCGGCCCGCAGAGCACCCCGTGCGTGGCGCCCACATGAATGCTTTTGACACCAGCGGCCATCAGGGTGCTTACCGACGCGGCCAGGGTGCCGCCGGTGGATATCTCATCTTCAAAGACGATGGCTTCGCGCCCGGCTACCTCACCCACCACCAGCCCTTGAACAACTTCGGTGTCGGCCACCCGCCGCTTGTCGATGATGGCCAGGGGCAGATGAATCCGCTTGGCAAACCGACCGGCCCGTTTGGCGCCTCCGGCATCGGTGGCCACCACCACGGACCTGGCCAGGTCCATGCGGCTGCGAAAGTGGTCTACAAAATAGGGTATGGCGGTCAGATGATCCACTGGAATGCTGAAGAACCCATGCACCGCGTCCGAGTGCAAGTCCATGGTCAGCACCCGGTTGGCGCCGGCAGTCCTGATCAGATCGGCCATGAGCCGACCGGCAATGGAGATGCGCGGCGCATCCTTTTTATCCGATCGTGCATAGGAAAAATAGGGGATTACCGCCGTAATCCGACGCGCCGAAGCACTTCTGAGCGCGTCCAGGATAATAAACAATTCCATGATGGTATCGCTCACCGGTGCGGTGAACGACTGGATGACAAATACATCTTTTTCGCGAACATTCTCCTGAATCTGAACAAAAAGGTTGTCATTGGAAAACCGGGACACCGAAAGCTGGCTGAGACCAGTGCCCAGGGCCTGGGAGATGGACTCTGCCAATCGTGAATTGGCGCTACCACAAAAAACCTTGAGATCGCTCGACATGATCGGCTCTCCTTGCTGGAACGCAAGCTAATCGGTCCGGGCTGTTTGGGTTTTGTGTCAAGCCCGTTTAACCGGTCCGGCTGCCACCAGGTAAAGCAGGGCGCCATTGGCCCGAAGACCCAACAGCGCCGAGGCTTCATGGTCATAGATCGCGCCAATGCCGCAGGCCCCCCAACCCAGGGCCGTAGCGGCCAGATAGACCTGCTGCCCCAAGCGTCCGGCCTCAATCATGGCGTAGCGGTATCCCCGGGGGCCCCACTGCTTCTCCAGGCGATCCAGGTCGGTCAGAAAGAGCAGATGCATGGCCGCATGCTTGAGCCACAATTGATCCAGGCAGGTGCGGGCCATGGGTTCGATGAAGTCGCCGCTGGATAGTTGACCCATTCGGCTCCCTTGGCCCTCCAGAAGATAAAGGCCGGCGGATACCGGCAGTTCCGCTCCCGTCAGAAGGGCCATCGTCAAAACGGCCTGATGAGAAGGACTCTGGATTACAGGCGTTTCCGCCGCATGAAGGACCGCTCCCAGCAGAGCCATCAGACCTTTCTGCGAGACGGGCGCGGCCACAAAATTTCGCCTGGAACGGCGCTGCCGGAGTACACCGGCGTAATCCACGGCCGGTGGATGGCCCGGCAGCCTGACCCCCAGCCATGACTGTGGCTGCTGACCGAACAGATCAATGGCCCCAAAGCGTTCACCGGTCGGCTTGATGATCTCACAACCCGCCTGATGAACCTTTAAAATTTCACCATAGGTGATCTCCTTTGAGGCGACCTGCGATGCCTGGAGGATCCCGTTTGGCAGCGGGCCCAGCTCAACCCTTTGACCGGCCCCGTTTCTTGCACTTCCGGCATCGATCAGGTGGACACAACCCAGGCAAGCTTCCCGCTGGGGTTCCAGTCCAAGCAGGATTCCGGCCCCGGCATCATCAAAATCCAGATGGATCGAGACGGGTAGGTCGAGCGCGTGCAATGCCAACCGCAGGTTCTCTAGCAAATGACCGGCATCCAGCAGCACATAACGGTAGGCGCGGCTGCGATATTTCCAGGCACTGCGGAAAAAGATGGCGGTGATGAAAAAGGTCGCCGCAACCCTGCCGTCCAAGGGAGGCATTTCGGGCATCTGACCCTGGCGCAGGGCGGTCAGGGAAAAATTGAGTGGATTGTAATGGTATAAGCCCGGATCCAAGCCTTCGATGCGGTTAATAGCCAGATACAGTTCGACGGGATACAGGGCGCCGGCCGAGGCCACACTGCGATAGTAAAACGGTTGGCCGGCATGGCCGCTGCGAGCGGTGATCGCGTGGGTCAGGCGCAAAGCGGTTGAGATGGTTGCCAGATCCAGGGGTGATGAACGGGTGGGGTCAACTGTGCCGGCGCGGTTGACCAGCTCAAAATAGTCGATGGCGGGTGCGGCCGTGTCGCCGTCCAGCCTGACCCGATGCAGCTG
Source organism: Desulfosarcina sp. (assembly GCA_046484885.1). Taxonomy (GTDB): domain Bacteria; phylum Desulfobacterota; class Desulfobacteria; order Desulfobacterales; family Desulfosarcinaceae; genus Desulfosarcina. The sequence continues at coordinate 40,134 of JAWOIA010000186.1, forward strand.
TCCATAGTTTTTGGTTGGCAGGGGCTGATGGGCCCAGTCCAGGGTGTGGGGCGTCAGGCCGTGACGACGGTAGCTGGTGGTGTGATGATAAAGCGCGGCCGAAGCCTTCCCTGGTTGACTCACTGCCGCACCAGATTTGTCAGAGCGCTGTCGATATCTGCAAAACCAAATCGAAAACCATCGGCGATGAGTCGGTTGGGCAACACCTTCTGGCTGGCCAGGACCACGCCGGCAACCTCCCCCAGCATCAACCGCAGGGCCATGGCAGGGGCGGGGAAAAAGACCGGCCGCTTCAAGACCGCCCCCAGGGATCGGGCGAACTCCCTCTGGCGCACCGGCCCCGGTGCGCAGAAGTTATAGGGCCCGCATGCCGTTTCCTGGTGCATTAAAAATTGAATCGCCGCGAGCAGATCGGACAGGTGAATCCAGGAAAACCACTGCTGACCGTTTCCCAAAGGGCCGCCGGCAAACATGCGAAAAGCAGGCAGCATCTGCGCCAGGGCGCCACCGCCGAGGCCCAGGACCACACCAAAACGCATGACGGCCACCCGGACCCCTCGCACCTGGGCGGCCAAGGCCGCTTGCTCCCAATCCACGGAAAGGTTCGCCAGAAAATCGGCGCCCGGCGGTGACGTTTCGGTCAGTGTTTCATCACCCCGACTGCCGTAAAAGCCGACCGCCGATGCGCTCAACAGCGTCTGACCCTCGCCGGCCAGGGCACCGACAATGTTGCGGGTGGTGAGGATCCGGCTATCGCTGATCTGACGTTTGTAAGCGCTCGACCAGCGCTTGAAAATAGTGCGCCCGGCCAGATTGACCACCGTATCCGCTTCACGCACGGCATCCTGCCAGGCCCCAGAACGGGTGGTATCCGCGCTATGCCAAGTGAAATCGGCAACCGCTTCCAAGGGGTGGCTGGTGGAGGTTCCCAAGCCGGTCACCACGTGCCCGCTGTCCAGCAGCTGCCGTGCCAACGCCGTACCCACGAACCCTGACGCCCCTGCAATAGTAATCTTCATCGCGTGCTCCTAAAGTTGCGGATCGGGCTACCGGGCCAGAAAACGCCACAAGTAACGCTCAATTTCCTGGCGCGGCAGTGCGCCGGTGGCCGAATCGACCACCCGGCCATCCCTGAAAAAAAACAAGGTGGGCATGCTCATGACACTGTAGCGGCTGGCGGTAGCCGGGTTCTGATCCACATTGAGCTTGGCGATCTTCAAACGTCCCGCGTAGGCTTTGGCCAAGTCTTCCAGGATGGGAGCCAAGGAACCGCAAGGAGCGCACCAGGCCGCCCAGCACTCGAGCAGCACGGGCAGAGGACTGGACAGCACTTCGTCCGAAAAGGTCCGATCGGTCACCACCACCGGCCGACGAGTAACCGGAATGGATGGGAACGGCTTCTTGCAGCGGCCGCAGCGGGGTTCTTCCTGCAGCCGATCCAATGGAACCCGGTTGCGGGTGCCGCAGGCCCGACAGCGGATCAAAACCGTCTCATGCGCCATCCACCCTCCTCCTCGGCTTTTGCGGCCGGGAAATCAATTTCCGGAGCGGCCATCGTCACAGGGACCGTCATCCATCATTCCTCGCGAGTGCTCCGCCGTAAAGCTGGTCGTACAGGCATCCATGGCATCATGGCCAGACAAATGGGCCAGGGCCTGATCATAGTTCGGCTCTTTGGAAATTTCGTCCACCAGCTGGTTGTAAACCACCTTCCCGTCAGCGCCGATTACGACCAGCGCCCGTGCCATCAGTCCCGCCAGCGGCCCCCCGGTGATTCGGACGCCGTAGGCATCACCGAAGGCGGGGCTGCGAAACGTGGAGGCCGAGACCACCTTATCGAGCCCCTCGGCCCCACAGAAACGGGCATGGGCAAAGGGAAGATCGGCCGATACGCACAACACCACGGCACCATCGTGCTTGCCGATTTCGGCATTAAATTTTCTCACCGACATGGCACATACGGGTGTGTCAACGCTGGGGAAGATATTAAGCACGACCGTTTGCCCGACAAAGTCCTTCAATGAAACATCGGTAAGATCGCTGCGGGTAAGGGTGAAGCCGGGGGCGTTTGTCCCCGGCTGGGGCAAATCGCCGCAGAGCGAAATGGGTTTACCCTTGAAAGCGGTCCGCGCCATGGTATCCTCCTGATTCAGGTAAACAGCTCCCTTCTTGGACCCAACGAAACGGCCTGTGACGGCTACAGTCGGTAAACGGATCGCATTGGATCAACGCATTGACCGCCTATCTGCAGAAAGAATCTATCAATAAATGTGCCAGTGTGCTACACAGAATCACGATGGCTTCGATGTTGCTAAGAATAAGATCCTTTTTGAAAAGTTCAATTAAGC
>JAWOIA010000211.1:0-42931 GCA_046484885.1 Desulfosarcina sp.
CGCGCAGAAACACGCTTTGCTGGAATATCTCGCCCAGAAACAGCCCAACGAACAGCGCCATGACCGGAAAGCCCAATACGATCCCGAGCGCATGCGGCACCGTGCGCCGAAGCCCGAAATTCGCGCCGGACGCGGCGAGAAGAGAGTTGTTCGGCCCCGGACTTCCCGAGGCGATGAAGGCAAGGCCGAGCAGGCTCAAAAGGGTTTCGGGCGGCATTGAGGGGTCCAAATGGTCAGGAATGCTGACCAAGTGTGCTTAGCGCCGCTCCGAATGTAAAGCCAGAAGTTCGTCTCGCGTCAGTGTGAAATCGGCAGCGATCCACGCCTCGCGCAGATCGTCGAGCGCCCGGCCCAGCGCCTCCCCCTGGAGGGCGGGCATCAGGTCGCGGGCGGCAAGGGGAAATACCGCCGCCGCGCCGCGGGCGGCCTGCGCCCGCAGATCGCCGGCCAGCGGCGCACCGGCCATCGCTGCCCGGATCAGTGCGACGTCCTGCGCGGCGTCCTGCGGGTCCTGCGCCGCGATTTGCCCCAACAGCGCCACAGTCATGGGCGATTTCGAGGACTTTACCATCATGGGCGCCATCGACGCCGCATTGGGTTAAGCATCCCCGGCAACGGTTGACTGCGTCCGGTCAGGACCATCGTTTCATTCAGGCCCGCATAAAGGAAGCCAATGCAAACCTGCAGCACCGATCCATCAACCCCCTCCATTCTGCAACTCGCCCCCCGGCGCCCGGTGGACAGCCCCACGGCCCTGTGCCTCTCGTGCGGGACCTGCTCGGCCGGTTGTCCCCTCACCGGTAAAAGCGGTTTCGACCCCCGGCGCATGGTCCAGATGGTTCTGCAGGGCCGCGATCAGGAGTTGATCGATTCCAATCTGCCCTGGCTGTGCACCCTGTGCGGCAAATGCGAGTACGCCTGCCCCATGGGGATCAACATTGTCGGTCTGGTCAGGACCGCGCGTGGTCTGGTGGCGCGCGGGAAGGTGCCGGGGCAGATTCACAAAGGGGTGGAACTGGGTCTGAAAACCGGTAACAACCTGGGCCTGCCCCAGGAGGACTTCACCTTCATTATCGAGGATGTGGGCGCGGAGCTGGCCGCCGAGCCCGGATTTGAGGGTTTCACGGTGCCCCTGGATAAAAAGGGCGCCCGCTTGCTGCACACCCTGCACAACAAGCTGGTCAACACCCAGAACGAAGACCTGGTCCATTGGTGGAAAATTTTTCACCTGGCCAAAGAGAGCTGGACGATTCCTTCGCTGAACTGGGAGGGCGTCAACTGGGGTCTTTTCTCCGGGAACGACGACCACATGAAAACTTTCGTGGACCGTATCGTCCGGCATATGCAGGAGCTCGAACTTGCCTGCCTGATGTACCCGGAGTGAGGGCACGCCTATCTGGCAACCCGGTTCGGGTTGCAAAAATGGCACCCCGATTTCTTTGAGCGTTACCAGACGGCCACCGTATTCGATCTTCTGATCGCGTACCTTCGAAGCGGCCGCATCCGGGTGGACAAAACCATCAACCGGTCGCGTGCCGCCTACCACGACCCGTGCAACTACGGGCGCAAATCCCAGGAGCTTTTCGGGCATGGCTATTTTGACGAGCCCCGCTGGGTGATGGATCAGTGCATGAGCGACTGGGTGGACCTGTTTCCGAAGCGGGGCAACCAGTACTGCTGCGGCGGCGGCGGTGGGACGCTTCTTACCCCGTTCAAGGAGGAGCGCACCTACTACGGCCGCAAAAAAATCGAGCAGATTCGACGGGCCGGGGTTGAGACGGTGGTGGTTCCCTGCCACAGCTGCCACGGACAGATCAAGGCCATGGCAGCGGCCCACGATATGCCCGATCTGACCGTCAAGTACCTGTGGGAAGTGGTTGCCGACAGCCTGGTGACGGATTCAGACTGAGGTCCGGCCGGCAGGGCGCCGCCTTTTCGCTTTCCTAATGATTTCATCCGATTGTACCCTGCGGCCCTTGGGGCAACTTTTGCTTTACCCTCCCCGGATTTCCCTGTATAAAAAACGACCGGCTCAATCAGCCGCCACGGGGCCCCACAACAAGGAGTTAAGCCATGCAAACCCGAGCGGTCATCGACCATATTGTCCATTGGCTGATCGACTATCTTGACCAATCGGGCATGCGGGGTTTTGTGGTCGGCGTCTCCGGCGGCATCGATTCGGCGGTGACCGCCACGCTTTGCGCCATGAGCGCCCGGTCGGTGCTGGCGCTGAATTTGCCCCTGCAGCAGGCCGTGGATCAGAGCAGCCGCGCCAGCGGTCATATCGGTTGGCTCAAGGAACGCTACCCCACCGTCAAGGGGGTGACCCTTGATCTGACCCCGCTGTTTGAATCCCTGCAAGGGGTGCTTCCCGGCGATATCCAGGATGGTCTGACCATGGCCAACGCCCGCAGCCGCTTGCGCATGCTGACGCTGTACGCCTTTTCGGCCCATCACCGCATGCTGGTGGTCGGCACCGGCAACCGGGTCGAGGATTTCGGGGTGGGGTTTTTCACCAAGTACGGCGACGGTGGGGTCGATCTCTCCCCCATCGCCGAGCTGAAGAAAAGCGAGATTTATACGCTGGCCGAGGCGATGGGCATCCTGCCTGAGATTATCCAGGCGTCGCCCACCGATGGTCTGTGGCCGGACAACCGTTCCGACGAGAGTCAGATCGGGGCCAGCTACGACGAACTGGAGTGGGCCATGGACTTTGAAAGCCGGCGGGGCGATGAACAGGCCCTTGATCCCAGACAACGGGACGTGCTCGCCATTTACCGGCGGTTCAACCGAATCAACCGCCACAAGATGGTTCCAATTCCGGTCTGCGCCATTCCCCCCCGTTTCAAGCGGCAATAATCGGGTTTCGGCCGGCAGCCGACGGCCGGCCCGTCGCGGTTGACGCACCATTTAAGCACCGCTGGCAGAGGCGGGCGAGCGCCGCGACGGCCGTGCGGCGGCATTTGGCCGATGGTGGAATTGAACCCTCCCCGCGGCAAGCAGCGGGGAATGCGCTCGCTATCGCGGTTCAATGCACAGCACGGCGTTTTCTCCCGGCGCCATAGGGATTTGGAAAGGAGGCGACCCGATGGGCAAACCAGAAACGGCACCAGGCGGGCATGCGGCCGAGAGCCTGCCCGGCGCGGCGCACCGGCGCTGGCCCAAATACGTCGACAAGGCGGGTGGCTGCCTCGACAACGACCATTTTTCCTGTCAAAAGGATCAGGTCTATGCCGGTAAACACCTGATTCTCGATTTTTGGGGAGCCACGCAACTGGACAACCCGGCTCTGATGGAAGCGACCCTGAGACGCTGTGTGGATGCTGCCGGGGCCACCCTGCTGCACCTGCACCTGCACCGCTTTTCACCCACCGGCGGCCTCTCCGGGGTGGCCGTCCTGGCCGAGTCCCACATCAGTGTGCACACCTGGCCCGAAAAGGGGTTTGCCGCTTTCGATATCTTCATGTGCGGGGAGACCCGCCCGGAAAGGGCGGTTGACACGCTCAAACGGGCCTTTGACCCCCAACGCATGGCGGTGACTGAACACCTCAGAGGGGTCATCCGTGGTCGATGATTACCGTGAACGGGTGTGTGACGGCTGGGAGAACCGCCTGGGGATGGACGAACTGCTGGCCGATGTTCGCACGGCCTATCAGCACCTGCTGATTTTCAAAAACCGCGCCCTGGGCCGGGTACTGGCCCTGGATGGCGTCATTCAGACCACCGAAGCGGACGAGTTCATCTACCATGAAATGATGGCCCATGTACCTATCCTGGCCCATGGCGCGGTACGAGCGGTGATGATCGTCGGCGGGGGTGACGGCGGCCTGCTGCGGGAGGTGCTGCGCCACCGCGATGTCGAACGGGTGGTGCAGGTGGAGATCGACCCGGCGGTCATCGACCTGTGCCGCCGCTACCTGCCGGGCCATTCCGAGGGCGCCTTCGACGATCCCCGCACCCGGGTCGTCATCGATGACGGTCTGCGCTTCATGCAGCGCACCGACCAGCGCTTCGATCTCATCCTGACCGACAGCACCGATGCGCAGGGGTCGGCCGCCGTTCTTTTCGGTCAATCGTATTACGCGGCCTGCAAGCGGCGTCTGAAACCCGGTGGTGTGCTGGTCACCCAAAACGGGGTCGTGTTTTTACAGCCCGAGGCGCTTGGGTCATCCGCCGCCTGTTTTCGCGGCCTTTTCCGGGATTGGCATTTCTTTTTGGCCGCCGTTCCCGCCTACGTGGGAGGCAGCATGGCTTTCGGGTGGGCCTGCGACAACCCGGAAGTGAGACAGCAGGGGTTGACCACGTTGCAGCGGCGTTTTTCCACCAGTGGCATCGCAACCCGCTATTACTCCCCCGCCATTCACCGCAGCGCCTTTGCCCTGCCGCGATTCCTTTGCGATGCGATCGGCAAGCCCTGCGACTGAGGGTCGGGCGGCCGGCGCGCGCACCCCTTGACCCGGCCGGGCGAAAAGCGTCCGCCCGCGATCGATCCGACCGTCTGCCGCGGGCTCTTTTTGCGACGACCATTGTTTTCCCGCCTGGCCGGTTCTATAATCACTGTCCATTCTGAAAGGAGGCACCCATGAATCTGGAAACGGCCCTGACGTCCGCGTTGGAATTTGAAAATCGGATCAGAGATCTCTACCTCGAGGCGGTAAACCGCACCGATGACCCGGCCGGTAAAAAGATATTTCAAACCCTGGCCGACGATGAGCAGCGCCATGTGGACTACCTGGAAAGTCGGCTCGGTGAGTGGCAGCGGCAAGGCGAAATCACGGCCGCAACATTGGAATCAGTGGTTCCCGACCGTGCGCTGATTCGCAAAGAGGCGGCGGCGCTGCAATCGAAAATCGGTCAAGACACCCGCGGGCTGAAGCAGCAGATGCTCGCCCAGGCCCTGGAGATGGAGATCGAGACCAGCCGATTCTACCGCGAACTGATCGATCGGGTGTCCGCGCTCCACCGGGCGATGTTTGCGCGCTTTCTGGAAATTGAGGAAAACCACATCGAAACGGTCCAGTTCGAGCTGGATCATCTCAGCCAGACCGGTTTCTGGTTCGGGTTTGAGGAGTTCGACATGGAGCGCGCCTGACCCTGGCGGGTTGACTTCGCTCCGGGCCCGTTTCAAATCGCGGATCCGCTTTGGGTGTGGGGGCAAATCGGCGTGCGTGTGGCTGCCGCAAGGCCGATCGCTGCCGGTCAGGAGGCCGTGGATTGGGTCTGCATGTCGGTTTCGGAGACGAGTGCCTCGATTTTTTCCCAGATGAACTGGGCTACCGTTTCGGCCGAGTTGGTTTCGATCACGGCCAGATCGTCGCACAACGTTTCGATGGTCGCCTCCTCGATGTCGGTCATTTTGTTGACCAGGAACGTGTCCACCTCGCCATCGGCGGGCAGCAGGCCGCAGGCACCGACCGCGCCGATGAATTCGCCATCCATGAAGATGGGCACCACGATTTTCAAGAGACCGGCGTCACAGGCCTCAATCACGGGCTTTTTCTCGTCCCGGGCCTGGTTGGCCAGGTTCATGTGCGCCACGGCACAGATGAAGGCCTGACCCTTGTCGGTCGCCTTGATGACCGGGCAGAGGCGGTTGACCCAGATCTTGGTGTCGGTGATGCGGATGCCGTCGGTGTTGAAGACATTGGACTCGAGTCCCGAACGCGCATGAATTTCGTTCTCCAACTCAGCCCACTTATCCAGGGGCAAAAGATCGGTCAGTTCCACGGGCACACTCCTTGGTTGGTTGGCAGTGTCTGTATCTACCACATTATGGAGCTGATCGAAAGGCGCTTTCTTTCAACCAGGCCTCGAGGCGCCGCAACCCCTCTTCAATCGAAACCCCGGCGCTGTAGCCCAGGTCCCGTTTGGCCGCGGATATGTCGAACCAGTGGGCGGTGGCCAACTCCCGAGCGACGAAGCGGGTCATTCTGGGCTCCCGGGCAATGGCAAAGGTACGGTGGATCCACTCCAGAACGGCACCGATGCGGTAGGCCGCTGCGGGTGAGATGGAGCGGGTCACCGCAGGCTTGCCGGCGGCATCCAGGATGCGGTTGACCATCTCCCACAGGCGGATGGGATGGTCATCGCTGATAAAATAGACCCGGCCCGAGACCGCCGGGTTCGCTTCCAGCGCCTGCATGGCCAGCACATGGGCATGGGCGGCGTTGTCGATGTAAATGGTGTCCACCCGGTTGCTGCCGTCGCCCACTTGCCGCAGGCTGCCGGCTCGGGCGATGATGCGCGGGACCAGGTGGTTGTCCCCGGGTCCCCAGATCAGGTGCGGCCGCAGAGCCACCGTTTTCAAACCATCGTCGGCTGCGGCCCGCACGGCCTGTTCGGCCAGGGCCTTGGTCTGCGGGTAGGGGGCGTGGTGGCGGGGTGCGTAGGGCACCGATTCGTCAACCCCCTGCATGTCCGTGCCGTCAAACACCACGCTGGGGCTGCTGGTGTGGATCAGCAGCGGTACCCGGCTGGATCGGCAGGCGGCGATCACGTTTCGGGTCCCGGTCACATTGGGCTGGAAATACGCGTCGAACGGACCCCATACGCCGGCCTTGGCGGCTGTGTGGAAAACCGCATCCCGATCCTGCAGGGCCGCTTTCACGGCCGTGGCGTCGGCGATGTCGGCGCTGAATTGCCGCACGCCCCAGGCGTCCAGATCGGGGTCGGTGCGCCGGGCCAGGCTGGCCACCCGATGTCCCTTGGCCAGCAGCTGGCGGATAATGGCCTTGCCCAAAAACCCAGCCCCCCCGGTGACCAGGATCGTTTTGGGGCTGTTGGGCGGCGATGGGGGTCGGTTTGGTGTTTGCATAAAAAATGGTTCCAAAAAAGACGCTGCGGCGTCTACCGTTTTCTTGCAGCCCAAAGCGCCAGCTTTTCCCTGAAAATCTTGGAATTGTGGCGTATATCCACCGGAAAGGCGCGATGAAAGAGAACGGTGTCGATCGCTTCGGTCAGGGGGGAACGCCTGGCCAGCTCGAGCAGTTCCGCCTTGAGCGCTTTTTTATTCCGTCCCTTGTCACCGGGCTCGAGTTCGATGCAGATGACCGGCCGTTGCTGCCCCAGCGGGCCCACACCGACCAGGGCGCTGCGGTTTACCCGGGGATGGTTGTTGAATATGGCTTCACAGGGGATGGTGAACAGGGTCTGGGTGGCGGTGATGACGCGATGGCTTTTGCGGCCGCAGAACCAGATCCGTCCTTTTTTATCCATCCAGCCCAGGTCACCCATGCGGTGCCAGAGCGAGTCACCATCGGCGATCTTGGCCAGGGCGTCATCCTGGGGTCGTTGGAAGTAACCACGGGTGACCCAATCGCCGCGCACCAGAATCTCCCCGATTTCACCGTCGGGCAGCGCCAGGTCGTCGGTCCACCGGGAAATGGGTCCGTCCGAGACGCGGATGATGCGCACTTCCAGGCCGGTTAAGGGGGGGCCGACGCACACGCCGTAGCCTCTCTCGCTGAGTCTGCGGGTTTCGCCCAGAATCTCATCGCTGCCGAAGGAGCTGACCGGCATGGCTTCGGTGGCACCGTAACCGGTATGGATTTGAGCGGTTTCGGTGAGCATGGCGCAGAACTGCTCCATATCGGCCGGCATAGCCGGGGCACCGGCCGTGATCACCCGCTTCAAGGTCGGCAGTTTGATGGCGTTGGCTTTGCCGTAGCGCCCCACGCGCTTGAGCAGGGCCGGGGAGGCGAACATGTTGGTGACCCCCTGGTTGACCACGGCCTCAATGATCTTGTGCGGATCGACCCGGGCCGGCCGCGTGGGATCCATGTCCGGAATGACGGCCGTCATTCCCAGGGCCGGGTCAAAGAGGGCGAAAAGCGGAAAGGTGGGCAGGTCGATTTCACCCGGGCTGATGCCGAACTGGGCGCGGATGTGCTGCACCTGGGCATCGAAAACCCCGTGGGTGTAGGACACCCCCTTGGCGGGCCCGGTGCTGCCGGTGGTGAAGAGGATGGCGGCGGTTTCATCAGACCGGGTTTCGGCCATGCAATAGGGCTGCCAGGGGGTTGCGCTCAGCTGGCGCAGCGTGGGCCCGCCCCAGAACCAGCGTCGGCCCGCCGTGACGGCGATGCTGACGCCCTTGAAAGCGGCCGGGGCGAACAGGCGCAGCACATGGGCCGCGGGGATACCGATCAGGGCCTGGGACCGGCTCTCTTTCAGGCAGTCCAACATGCGCGAGAGGCCCATGCCCGGGTCCACCACCACGGGTATGGCGCCGACTTTGAACAAGGCGAAGATCAGAACGAAAAAGTCCAGGCTGGGCTTGACCATGAGGATGGTGCGCACGCCGCGGCCGACACCCGCTTTTTCAAGGCCCAGGGCCAGGCAGTCCGATTCGATGTCCAGTTGGCGGAAGGTAAGCTGGGTGTAGGCCACCCGGCCGCGGCCGTCCCGACCGCTGGGGGCGACCACGGCCCGCGTGTAGGGCTGGCTCCGGGCCATCTGGCGCAGATAGGCGGCCACGTTGACGACGGGGCCGCTGGGAGGGTTGCGCAGGGATCTCATGGACGGACAGTCGATCGGTTCATGACGATTGAGACCTCAGTTTCCGATGGGGTGCCGATTCAAAAAACACCTCACCCGGGCGATGACCCGGTCGGGGGCATCTTCCATCAGGTAGTGACCGGCGTCGTTAAAAAGGTGGCTTGCGGCCGCTGGAAAACGCCGTCGCCACTCGTTGTAGTAATCCAGGTCGAACACGAAATCGTGGCGGCCCCACACGATCAGCATGGGGATGTGGGCCAGTGCGGCTAAACCCTGCTGAACCCTTGCAACGATGGCGAACCCGGGGTCATGCGGGGCCAGAGGGATGTCCTGGACGAAGCGCAGCGTCGCCAGCCGGCTGTGCCGGCTGTGGTAGGGCGCCAGCAGGCCGTTTCGGGCCGCCGGCGTGAGGCGCTTGAAAGGGGCCATGTGAACGGCGGCCCGGGCGAATAGATTCCCGTAGAGCACGGCCGGCCTGGCCAGGGCGCTCAGGTTGCGGATCACCCACAGGCGAAGGGGGATCGACTTGCCGCCCGGTGGAAAAAACCCCGCCGTGTTCGAAATAATCAACCGGGCCACCCGTTGTGGATTTTCCACGGCCCAGGCCAGGGCAATCATGCCGCCCCAGTCGTGGACCAGAAGGGTTACCTGCTTTAGCTCCAGGTGATCCATCAAGGCTGCAAAATCGGCCACCCGGCTCTGCAGCCGGAAATCGTACTGCTGCTCATCGGGTTTGTCCGACAGGCCGCACCCGATGTGATCCGGGGCGATGACCCGGTATTGCGGCCCGAGGGCGCTGATCAGTCGACGGAAAAAAAACGACCAGGTGGGGTTGCCGTGCACCATGACCACCGCTTCGCCCCGTCCATGGTCGACGAAATGATAGCGCAGCCCATTGCGGTTCAGAAAGTGGGAGCGGAACGGGTAATGGCGCCGGAAGTCCCCGGCCTGGATGGCTTTGGAAAACACGGTCATGGTCGACCCCGATCGGCTGCAGGAACCAGGGCCAGCTCAAAATGGTCCATTTTGTAGATCGGCAGGCCGTCCACACTGAGCAGGCCGTCGGCCCGGATCGTCGGAGCCGGGGTCTCCTGGAGATGGGTGATCACGGCCTCGACCACAACCGTCCGGTTGGTGGGGATGATCTGCCCGCGATAGCTCCAGCGGTGGCGCTGTCCCGCCAACAGGCGGAAGCGATGGGAATGTGCCAAATGGGGCCAGCGTTTGAGCGCCGCAGCCTTCATCAACTGCACCAAGGACTCGATTCCCAGTGAGCCGGGGCAGACCGGGTCCTGGAAAAAGTGGGCTTTGAAAAACCACTCCTGGGGATCGACCGTTTTCAGCCCGCGCAGGTAACCCAGCCCGTGCGCTCCGCCATCGGGCAGGTAGGCCTCCAGAGCCTCGATCATCAGCAAGGCCTTGGCCGGCAACCGCAGGCGCTCGACCCTGGCCGGCTTGCCTGCGGCGGCTTCCGGTCGATCTGGCTGATCCATAGCCAGCCGATCGCCGGCTTCGCGGCGGCCGCTCCAGGCGGCCATGGCCGTGACCATGGCATCGGCCGATCCGAGGCCCTTTTGCCGGGCCAGGGCCGCGGCGGAAAAAAAGCCGAAATCGGTGTCGCCGCTGTAGACCGGTTCACTGCCGGCCAGCACCTGGAAATCAAAGTTCTCGATGATCATGTCCGCTGCTCGGCTGATGCGGGTCAGGCGGCAGCGCATGGTCAGGGTGCCGTCCTCGGGCCCGGGCTGCCGGTGCAGGGTGGCCTGGCCTCCCAGGTTGCGGAATTTCAGGTCCTGTTGACTGCACAGGGCCGATCCGGCATAGGCGGCCAGCCAGCCGCAGGGCTGCAGCGCAATCTCCAGCAGGACGCAAAAAGGCATCGCCCCGGAGCGGTCGGCGGCAAAATACCAGCCGGTTTCAGGAATGTCATACTGGGCGGTCACCCACCCGCCGGGCTCGAGAACCCAGGGTCTGGGCTCCAGGTGGATCACCCGGTCCATAAAGCAGTAAGGCGGCCCCGGCAGGCGGGCGATGGTGCGCTGGGAGTCGAAGATGCGGTAGGGCTCCCCAAAGGCTTCGGAGGGGTTGCCGACGGCAAAGGACAGGATCGCGTCCCGGTCATACAGCGGGGCGGCGGGGGGGGGCGGGCGGTTTGTGGTCGTCGCGGGGGTTTGGCGGCGGTGCCAGAAAGTGTCGATCGCCTCTCGGCTGGTGCCGGTCATCTTCAGGGACATATCCTTGAAAAAGACGATCCGGCGGCCGTCGGCAAAGAGATGGGCATCGGCGACGGCATAGGGTTCGGGGCCGAATCCGAGGGCGCTGATCTGGATCTCATAGTGCACCTGCCGAGTGGCCGGGGTGACGGGGCCGCGGCACTTGAGTCGGGCCTGGCTGCCGATCAGCGGCTCGTAGCACACACCGGGCTGGTCCGTTACCCAGCCCATGCGCTGAAGAAAGACGCGCAGCGTGTGGGCGCAGCACTCATACATGAGGGTGCCGGGCATAACCGGGTCATCCACGAAATGGCAGACGAGGAACCAGTCATCGGGGTGAATGTCCGCTTCGGCCCGGATCAAACCAAGGCCGTAGCGGCCTCCGCCCGGATCAAGCTCGAGGATGCGGTGGATCAGGCGCAGCCGTCCGCCCGGAAGGCGCAGGGGAGGTGCCAGCTCGATGCCGGCAAAGCGGGGGCCGAAACAGCCGGCCAGGTCCCCGCGGCGCAGCGCGGCCACCTGATCGTCCGAGTAGGATTCCCACGCCATGGGCAGGGGCGGCTGCCAGTTGTCCGGGCGCCGGCCCGCGGCGGGCCGGCACTCCTCCTGGGTCAGAATGATACCGCCGGAATGCAGGACCTCGGCTTCGGTGAAGAAACCGGCGCAGCCGTCGCGCATGCTGATCAGGGGCTGGCCGGCGATGGTACCGTCGAAGTGGAAAAAGAACATCCAGGTATCGCCCTGGCGCACGAACCGATCGATGCGGATGTCGTAGCGAATGGTCTCCCCGGGTCTGGGCAATCCGCGGTGGAAAGTGATCGCGGCATCCAGCAGGCGGTAGGCCCGTTCACCCTGGACCTGGTGATCGATGCCCAGGTAGGCGCACAAGAATAGGTCCGCCTGACCCGCTTCCACACTGATGCACACCGGTGCGCGGCCACCGTCCAGGTACCACGCCCCGGGCTGGACATCGTGCTCGGTGACGACCCGACCCGACCCCATGGAGAGCATTTGACCGTCTACGCAAAGGATGCGGTCGACCAGCATCAGGGGTTCGTCGGGCAGGCGCACCCGGACCCGATGGGTATCCACCACCCCGAAAGCCGGCCCGAGCACGTGGGCTGCGCTGCCGACGGCGAAGGCCAGGCACATTTCGCGGTCGAAAGCCGGCGGCGGCTGACCCGGCGCGTCGGCGGCGGGCAGGTGCAGCGCCGGCTGCAGCAGGCGGTTTTGCAGGTCAAAGGCTTCGGAGAAGGTGTGGGTCAGTTCCTGGGAAAGGTCCAGAAACCGTTGATGGGACTCGGCGGTGGCTTGCATGGTCCGGCGTGACGTCTCGATCAAAGAGACCCAGAACCGATCCTGCGGCGCCGGCGTTTGCGGCCGCTGCAGCGGGTTCTGGCCGATGGGGGCCTCCTCGGATGCCGGCGCCTGGATGGCCGAAAAGGGTGCCCCGTCGGCTGCGGTGGCCCCGGTTTCCTGCGCCGGCAGGGCGGGGTTGAGCGGCGGGCCGCCCACCCTGACGTGCACCAGCGGTCCTGCATGGACCGCCGGCAGCCTGTCGGGGGTTTCCATTGCCGCACTGAGCGGGCGCAGGTCGAACGGCACCCGCTCGGCGGCCAGCCGACCCAGGCATTGCAGGAGGGCGTTGATCTCGTCGGTATGACCCGGGTTGGCGGCCACGGCCACGTGGGGCCGTTGGTCCAGGATCTGATCGATCATCCGGGAACAGGAGCCGCGCGGGCCGACTTCGATGAATACGGTGATTCCATCGGCGTAGGCACGATTAATCGTTTTGTTGAAGTCGAAACCGTCAACTGCCTGTTTTAAAATTGAATCAGCACATAGTTCGGCGGTCGGTTCATAGGGCCCGGCCCAGCTGCAGCTGTAAACCTGCAGGTCCGGTCGCGGGGCGGTGGGGAAACGGTGCAGGCGGTGGTAGGCCTCGGCGGCAGGGGCGGCCGCATCGCAGTGAACCGTCACTACGCCGTCCAGGGGGACTGCTTGGCAGGCCATGGCTGCGATGGCCTGGTCAACCGCCGGTTCCAGACCGCCGATGACACACTCGCTGGGGGAGTTGACGATCAGCAACCGGGCATGGGGTGTTTGTTCAAGGGCGCGACGCACCTGGTGCGCCGGCCGGTTGACCACCGCCACCCGCCACCGAACGGGCTCCTGCTCCGGGATCCGCCAGGCTTGGCGCAGGGCCGTGCAGGGTCCGGCCAGTTGGGTGGTGAACAGGTCGGTGGCCTGCATGCGCGACAGCATGGCACCGCGATCGGGCCACACCCCCTGGGCAAACAGGGCCGCCGATTCACCTAAACTGTATCCGATGACGGCATCGGCACGAATGTGGAAACGGTCGAGAATGCGGGTCATCAGATCGCCGAAAACCACCTGGCCGAAAATCATGTTCAACGGGTCCGCTGTGAGCGCTGAAAGGGCAACTGTCTGCCAACCGGGCGGCCATGACGTGCGCCAGGGCATAAGGTGCCAGGGGCGCCACTGGGTCTTTAAGTGCGACGTCTGCCGATCCATCAGGGCGACGATCTCCGGAAAAAAGAGGGCCAGGTCGCGCCCCATGCCCAGATAGTGGTTGCCCGATCCCGGGTAGACCAGCGCCAGACGGCCGGCGGCACCGATGGGCCGGCTGCTGTGGAAGACCTGTCGGGAGCGTGGGTCGGATTGACCGGACTCAACCGCCCGTCGGGCTTCGTCCATAATCGGCGCGGGTGGAGCGGCCGGCTGAAGGATCAGGCACAGCGCCAAGCGATGGTCAGGCCGGGGCGCTCGGGCGTGGATCCATCGGGCGGCGGCCGCCGACACCGCCACTGAGCCGAGGTCGCCTGCCAGCCGCGCTTTGAGCTGCGCCAGCTCCTGGAGCAGCAGGGCGGGGGTGTTGGCGCTGATCACGAAAAGACCGGGAGGGTCGGCCGTGGGAGGCGCCGGTACAGTGGTGGCGACGTGGGGCGCCGCATGGTCATGCTCCTGCAGTACGGTGTGACAGCAGGCGCCGTCCAGGGTGATCGAGGCGCAGCAGGCGGTTCGGGGTCCGCGTTCCCGGTCCCGATACCAGGGCTGGGCCCGATCCGGCATGTGGAACGGCAGCGCTGGCAGGTTGTCAGCGGGTTGCGTAAATCCCATCAGGGGCGGCAGCGTGCGGCGATTGAGGCACAGGGCGGTCTTGACCACGGCGAGCAGGCCATCGGCGGCGCCGGTGTAGCCGCTGACCGGCTTGGTCGATCCCAGGGCGATGGCGTTGGCCGGATCGCTGCGGCCCGGTTCAGAAAAGAAGTCCGCCAGAGCAGTGATCTCGATGCGGTCCCGCTCGGGTTCGCCCGTTGCGTGGGCTTCGACATACGAGACCAGACCGGCCAATGCATCGATTCCACTGAAGGATTGAGAGAGCGAGCGGCGATAGGTCGACGGCTTGACCCGGCCCAGCTGCGGATCGTCGCCGCCGGCAACGCCGATGCCGCGGATGACGGCATAGATCCGGTCGCCGTCGGCCTGGGCCTGGGCCAGCGTCTTGACTACCAGGGCTGCGGCCCCGTCTCCGGGAAGGGTCCCGTCGGCTGAGGCGTCGAAGGGGCGGACCGTGTTGGTGCGCGAGAGCGGCAGCAGCCGATCCATGCGCAGTACGCTGCGCAGATCACCGCAGAGGTCCACGGCACCCACGAGCATGGCGTCGACGGCTTTTTGGCGCAGCAGGTCAACCGCCGCCCGCAAGGCTTTGATTCCCGAAGCGGCATCGGCGGAGACCACGAAACTGGGCCCGCCGAAACGAAATTCGCGCGCCATGCGGCTGGCTACGATGCCTCCCAGCGCCCCCATGACCCGTGCCGGGGTCAGTGGCGGCCCGACTTGGTCGCGCAGCTGTTCCAGCCAGGCATCCAGGGCCTGCTCATCCAGGTTGAGGCCGTAAGCCGCGTTCCAGCGTCTCACGGCCGAAAACAGCTGCCAGCGCAGGTGAAAATTGGTGGCCTCGAAATCGAAGCCGATACCGAACACCACGCCCATGCGTTCACGCACTGCGCGCTGGGGCAAGCCGGCATCGGCCAAGGCACCGGCGCCCACTTTGAGGGCCAGCAGCTGCTGGGGCAGGATGGCGCTGATTTCGTTGGGCGGGATCTGGAACTCCCCGATACCCACGGGCAGGGAGTCGATATAGGCCCCTTTGGGGTCAAACCCCTTCAAGACCGGCATGAAGATCGAATCGACCCCTTTCCAGCGCTGCGGCGGCCGATCCGTGATGGCACTGTGGCCGGCCAGGATGACTTTTTCAAACGATTTCAGATCCTGCACGGGGCCCAGGGTTACATCCATGCCCACGATGGCAACCGGGGCCAATGGCTCGCTTAGCGGCTGCAGCGGGATGGGTCGGCGGCTGGCGTGGATGGGCCGGTGGGAAGCTGCAGTCGGTGGCCAGGCCTCCAGCAGGATGTGTGCATTGATGCCCCCGAAACCGAAGGCGCTGACCGCCGCCCGCCGCGGACGGCCCGTGGGCGGATCGTCCCAGGGCGCCGGCGCGGTCTGAACCCGGAATGGGCTGTTGGCAAGGGGGCCGTTGGGCGGGGCCTGTTCAAAGTTGATCGACGGGGGCAGGATCCGGTGTTGCAGGGCCAACAGGGCCTTGATCATGCCGGCTGCCCCGGCGGCGGTCAACAGGTGACCGATGCTCGATTTCACCGATCCGATGGCGCAGCCGTCCCCAACGGCGGTGACACCCGTCCAGAGCTGTGACAGGCTCTCAATTTCGGTGCTGTCGCCCGTCGGTGTGCCGGTGCCGTGGCATTCGATCAGATCCACTTCCGATGGGTGCCAACCGGCGGCGCGGTATGCCGCCGCCATGGCCCGCACCTGGCCGCGGCTCTCCGGCGCCAGCAGATTGCCGCGCAGGTCGTTGGACAGACCGATGCCGTGGATCACCCCGTGGATGGTGTCTCCGTGTGCCAGGGCGTCGGCCAGGCGCTTGAGCGCCAGAATACCGACCCCTTCACCCACCACCAGGCCGTCGGCCCGCCGATCAAAAGGGGCGCAGCGGCCGGATGGCGAGAGGGCCTGAAGCTGGCTGAACCCGATCTGGGTGTAGAGGCATTCGGGCCGTGAGACGCCACCGGTCAGAACCAGGTCGGCCCGTTTGGATGCCAGGGCATCGCAGGCCAGTTTCACGGCATAGATGGATGAGGCGCAGGCCGCATCCAGGGTGAAACAGTCACCGCCGCATCCCATGGCAGCGGCCAGCAGCGCCGCCGGCAGGCCGTCCACCCGACTGGCCAGGGCCTGGGTCAGCCTCACGGCCGCAGGGGGCGCCGCATGGGCAAAGAGCCGCTTTTCGATGGCCTGCCCCAGGGTCTGGCGGGAAAAGGCGGAGGCGCTGTCGCTGGGCAGGGCGATGGCCGCTAGAATGGTGTCAATGCGCCGGGGGTCGATGGGCGCGGTCACACACCCGTTGAAGGCCCGTTTTGCGGCGGTAAGGGCCAGTTGATGCATCACGTCCAGATGGCGGCTCAACTCCGGATCCAGGCTAAAAGCCTGGCTGTCAAAGGTAAAACCATCGATCAGGCAGGCGTGGCGCGAGTAGGAGCGGTCCGGTACGCAGGATCGGCCGAGGCGGTCCCGGGGCGGTGCAATCCAGCGGTTTTCCGGAACCGGCGCGGACTGATCGATGCCGTTGACGATATTGTGCCAGAATCGATCGAGGTTCAACGCGCCCGGGAAAATGCCGTCCATGGCCACAACGGCGATCAGTTGTTCTTTATTCATAACTCCAATGACCGTCACTTTGGCAACCGGGTGCGGCCCAGACCAGGATGACGATGGTTGACGGGTGACCGGGTGACCCGCTCGGTGTTCAAAGCCAACAACTATATTCGCTTGGTACGTATAAGGCAAGAATCATTGATGCACTTTTGGCGGCGGCCGGGGGTCGGTGCGCCGGCCGCCGCTGCGTGGGTTAGGGTCGATCAGACCAGGCGGATCGGGCCGGGCCTCGACGAAACCTGGGGCCGCGCCGGACGGAAATGCTTTTGACAGCGGCGATGCTTACCGTTATGGTGAAACAACGGCCACCCGGTTAAGGAACCGGGCCGCCGTGGATGTACCGCGACCGATCCCCACTGCGCTCGATCAAACCCCATTACCGGAGGTGAATCATGAAGATCAATTTTCAGCGCATTCTCTGCGCCACCGACCTTTCCGATTTTTCGAATGCGGCCGTCACGCAAGCCATCGGTATGGCAGAAGAGTTCGGCGCAACGCTGTTTATCTGCCACATCATCGATCTGCCCATGGTAACCATGCACGGGGCGGCTTTCGTCTACCAGGAGGACCAGATCGCGGCCATGAAGAGCAGCGCTGCGGAGCGGATCCAGGGCTTGGTTTCCGGTCATCGGTTCAACTGGGAAGCGCTGGTTGAAACCGGCCCGGTTTCCAGAACCCTGTGTCGCCTGGCCGTTGAAAAACGGGCCGACCTGGCCATTGTCTCCACCCGCGGACGCAAAGGAATCAAACGCCTGGTTCTCGGATCGGTCACCGAAAGCGTGCTGCGGACCATCGCCTGCCCACTGCTGGTGGTCACCGCGACTGAAAAAATGGCTGGAAGCGAAAAACCCTTCAAAGGCTTCGGCTTCAAACAGATCCTGGTTGGGTGCGACTTCTCGCCCGATTCCCAGAGGGCGGTCGAATACGGCTTCAGCCTGGCACAGGAGTTCGAGGCGGCTATCCACCTGGTGCACGTGGTGGAGTCGTTAGTCTACCGGGAGACCATGTTTCCGGAAGGGATACAATCGTTGCCCATGGCGGAAGCGACCACGGATTGCCGATCGCGTCTGGAAGCCCTGGTGCCGGCCGGCGCCCGCGACTGGTGCAGCGTTCAGATCGCCTGTGAACCCGGCAAGCCTTTTCAGATCTTGAAACGATACGCCGAGGCGCACGCGATCGACCTGATCGTCCTGGGGGTGCGGGGACAGTCCCTGGTGGAGTCGGTTTTTTTGGGGTCGACCACCGACCGGGTGATCCGGGAATCGGGCTGTCCGGTGCTGTCGGTATGTCCCGTTTAGCCGGGTGCGCATGAGGAGATAACAGATGTACCTTGCTCGTTTGGCGGACAAAGACCGCGGCAGCCGATTCATCATCCGCCAATCCTACGCCCACGGCCGCTGCTATCGAAGCCGCAATCTCTTTGATTTGGGCAACGATCCCTCCCGTTTTATCGTCTATCCGGGAGGAAACGGATTTTACATCGACCCGGCGGTGGAAGATGCCATCACCGAACAGGGTGTCGCCGTTTCACAGTTCGATCTCGAGCCGATTTTCATGCCGTTCCTGCCGCGGCATATCCGGCGGGTGATCGATGGATTCACCCGGAAAACGCGGGCCGATAGACTGTCGCAACATTGCGTTCCGGCCGACTGCCTGCATCGGTTTGACCGCTACCGCCTGCATTTTCTTAAACTGGGCCGGGTGGATTCCCGGGATCTGGGTGCTGCGCCCGAGCGCTTTTATGCAAGCCTGCAGCACAAATCCCGCGACGAGATCGAATATGATTTTATCGCGGCGGAGCGCATCCTTCGAACGCAGGAGCTGGCCCACTACACCTATCAGATTTTCGACCTGCAGCGCCACTTCAGTGAAGGCTTTGCCCGCAGCCACCCCGAGGCGCTCGATCAGGAGCGCATGGATCGGCTTTTTGTCGACCATCTGTGTCAACTCAACCGCGACGACCAGTTCTGGGCCGGAAGCGATGCCTGTGCGGGCCTGCAGCACCACCTGGAGCGCTACGCAATCATTTACTTTGACAGCTGTTTTCCCCTGCGGGACCCGCTTGGGGGCTTTGCACAGGATTTTATGAATCGGCACCGCCGCCATCGACCGCCGGAAACGGTTCGGGTCAGCCTGGCCCAAAGCGCCCGCTTGTTGGGGGTGACGGTGGATCGGTTGAAAACGATGGACCGCTGTGCGCTGACCCGGCAATACCGCAAACGGGCCCTGCAGCACCACCCCGACCGAGGCGGCGACCCGGAGAACTTTGTCAAGCTCAGCACGGCCTATCGCCAGCTGCTCATGGGCATGGCCCGCCGATGACAGGGGGGTTGGCAAGATCGAAAAAAAACGGCGCCTAAGCGGGTTGGGGCGCCGTGATTCTTTCGCGGCGTCTGCCCCGGTGCTAAAATCCTTGCCGGGTTGGCGCCAGCGGCTGGGTCTTGGTTTTTTCCTCGTAGGTGCCGAGCAGAAAAAAGGTCGCCAGCGGCTGGGTGAAGAGCACCCCGATAAAAACGGTACCGCCAATCATGGTCAGCGCCACGAAGATGACCACCACCACCACGTGGTCCGCCAGTTGGCCGCGTCTGGCCATGGCGTAGCTCTCCTTGATGGCCTCGAGGAGACCCATCTTCCGATCGGTCATCAGCGGCAGCATATAGATGCAGCAGAAGGTGATCGCCAGGACCAGCACGATGCCGGGCAGAACCAGCAGCGTGAAACCGATCAGGGTGACCACGAATACCGCGATGCTGAATCCCAGCAGCGGCAAAAAGAGATTCATGTGGGTAAAAAGGTCCTGAACCTTGGGTTCACGGCCGGAGCGGATGGTTTGCAGCAGGCTCTGGGTGTAACCGGCCATGGTGACCGGGGCCAAAATCCCCAGCGTCAGCGCACTGACCCCCAGCATGACCAGGGTCATGAGAATCAATGCAACGATGTGACCCAGGGTCAGATTCCAGGCCGTTAGGATGTGCTGCTTAAAATCCATGGGTTCTCCCGAGTGGTTTGCGTGTTTGTGCCTGACCGAGCGACCCTAATCCGCTTTACCGGTCAGGGTGAGTTTTTTAAGCCGTACAAACGGGTTGTCCGGGTTGGGTTGCTCGCAGCTGCAGGCCGAGCGGTTGAGGTCCGCCCCGCAGCGGCTGCACAGCCCCTTGCAGCCCTCTCGGCAAAGTGGCTTGAAGGGCAGGGCCATGATAACCTGTTGTGCGATTTCATCCTGCAGGTCGATGCTGTCGCCACCGTAGACAAGCAAGGCCGTATCGTCCGCCGTGAGCTGGATGTCGTCCACGGGGCCCGCATCCAGACTGGCGGGTGGCTGCGATACGGCGCTGAGCGAAAAATCGGCCTTGATCGCCAAGTCAAACGGTTCGAGACAGCGGCTGCAGGGCAGGTGCAGCGCGGTTTCAACCCGCCCGTCGATGAGCACGGTCTCACCGGCCAGCGTGGCCCGGCAACGGGTGCGAACCGGGCGGCAAAAGACCAAGCGCTCCTGCCGGGAAACCGCCCGCAACTGCGGCAGGAGCGACGCCTCCAGGGCTTCATCCAGCTCCAGCCCAGCCGCAGTGATACGGCTGATCGGAATCCGCAACCGGTCACCTCCCTTTTCCGCATTGGTCGCCAGGTCATCGGCAGCCCCGGGGGCCGCGCGTTACCTGCCGGGAACGATGATGCGGGAGTCGGTGCGCTGTTTTTGCTGCTGCTCCTTCTCCTGCATTTTCCTGATTTCATTTACCATCTTGGTCATCTCCCGTTCCATGGCTTCGGGAAACGCCGCCATGGCTTCGGCCAGGTTGTTGGCCATCAGTCGGGCTTGCAACGGCAGCGGCCCCTGCGGGGTGAGGATTTGGGTGTGGCCGAAAAAGAGGGGCGACCGGCTAGGGTCATCTTCGCCAGCCGCAGTGACCGGCACCATCCGTCGAATGGATGCCACTTTAAGGTCGGTGATCGCGTCCTCGCGGTAAAGGTTGGCGGTATCGACCGCAAAATCGAGTTGTTCCTGCTGTGCCATCAACGCTCTCCGTCTGTTTGGGTGCCGAACGATCGGTTTGCAAAACGGGCCCAGCCTAACCGATTTTCATCTCGCTGTCACGGAGTTTGTATCTTCGCCGCCGGGAAGCAGCCGGCCTGGATTGGCCCTGCAATGGGCCGGCGGGATGGGCCTGCAACGCTGCGACGCGTTTGCGCAGCCAAGCGACACCGCCGTCCCTGGTTGGTTCTGTGGTTCCAGCAGTTGAAGTTTGGGGCCACGCGACATATAGTATCCGGCACGCAAGCGCTGATGAGCACCCAAGCGCTCGGGTTTTTGGGCCTATGACCGGGAACCCCGGTGATACGGCATTTTCCTGCAACCTTTCAGCAGCAACTCCGGCCATGCAGACTGAAAGCCGCCCGCTTTTTGACGAACCCGCGCAGTTCAGACGCCGCATGACGGCCATCGGCATCTCTATTTGCGTGTCGACGGGCCTGATGGCCGCCAAATTTTATGCCTACCACTTGACCGGCTCCTCGGCCGTGCTGTCCGATGCGCTCGAGTCCATCATCAATGTGGTGGCGGCCGTATTTGCCGCGGTCAGCATCTGGCTGGCAGCCCAGCCGCCCGATGCGGACCATCCGTACGGCCATGGAAAGATCGAATTTTTTTCGGCCGGTTTTGAAGGGGCATTGATTGTTCTTGCCGCCATCGGAATATTCAATAGCGGCATCTCGCATTTGATCAGGCCGCAACCCCTGGCGAACCTGCAGTGGGGCCTGGCGATTCTGGTCGGGGCGTCGATGGTCAACCTGATCCTCGGCATCGGGCTGGTCCGGTTCGGCAAGCGGGCCTGCTCTTTGGCCCTGATCGCCGACGGCAGGCATGTACTGACCGATGTGGCCACGTCCGTGGGGGTGGTGGTCGGTCTGCTGCTGGTTCAACTCACCGGTTGGCTCAGGCTCGATGGCGCCGTTGCCTGTATGGTGGGCGTCCACATCCTGATAACCGGCAGCCAGCTGGTCCGCCAAAGCTTTTCGGCCCTGATGGACAAATCCGACCCCCGGCTGCTGGATGAGATATCGCAGCTACTTGAACGCCACCGCCCAGCGGTGTGGATTGACATCCATCAGCTACGGGCATGGCGGTCAGGAAATTTCGTGCATATCGATCTGCACCTGGTTTTGCCCCGAGACCTGCTGCTTGAAGCGGCCCACATCCAGGCCAAGCTGGTCGAGCAGCTGCTCATCCACCATTTTGAGGGGCGTGCCGGCGTTTTGGTTCACATGGACCCGTGCGAGGCCCCAGAATGTCCGGCCTGCCGCCAGTATCGCTGCAGCCTGCGCAGCCGTGAGCCGGTTGGGACCAAGGGCTGGGACCGTCACCAGCTGACGCTCAAAAAAAGCGATCGAAAAACCGATTGAGTGCGGACCCGGCGATCATCGTGGCCGCTCAACCCTGCTCACAGGGCAGGGTGAAATAGAACGTGGCGCCCTTGGCGGGAGAACTGACCACGTTGAGCGCACCGTGATGGTGCTCGATGATCCGGCGGGTGATGGAGAGCCCCAGACCGGTGCCCGCAGGGCGGCCGCGCTGGGGGTCCACCACCTGCTGAAACTGTTCAAAAATTTGGCTCTGGTCCGCCAGGCGGATGCCGATGCCGTTGTCGCTGACCGATACCCTGACATGGTCGGCGCCGTAAGCCAATCGAATCCTAATCCGTCCATGCTGGGGCGCGCAGAATTTTACGGCATTGGAAATCAGGTTCACCATGGCCTGGATCAACCGGTCGCGGTCCCCGTGGACGGGACGTGACCCATCCGGCAGGTCAACCGTCATGCGAATGCCTTTGTCGGCCACCAATTGACCGGTGGCACTGACCGCTTCGGCCACCACATCCCTCAACTCGACCGCTGTCATCGTCCAGCCCATGCGGCCTGACTGCAGCGCCTGAAGATCGAGCAGCTGGGTAATCAGGCGCGTGAGTCGGTGGGTTTCACGGACGATAACGCCGGTGAATTCGCGCTGACGGTCCACCGTCGTCTGCGGGTAGTCGTGGAGGATTTCGGCCAGGGATCGGATGGCCGTCAGGGGGGTTCGCAGTTCGTGGGAGACGGTGGCGATGAATTCGTCCTTCATGCGGTCGAGCGCCTGCAGGCGCTGATTGGCTTCCCGCAGTTCCGCCGTGGCCTGCTCCAGTTCGCGGCTGTAGATGATGGTCTGCCGGCTTTCGTCCAGAATGCCCATCACTTCTTCGATGCCCAGAGGCTCCTCTTTGACCAGCGAGGAGACAATGACGTGCGCCGATGCCGAACCAATGGCTCCGGCGAGCAGTTTTTCAACGTGGTTGAGCAGGCCGGGGTCCCGGGTCAGGGGCTGGTTCCGGTTGATGTCATGCTCCCGGGCGTAACGATCCAGGGCCGCCTCGGTCCGCTCGTGTCCCAAAAAGCGCTCCAGCATCGAGACCAGGTCAGGCAGGTAGGCGCTGCCGCGCCAAACCGAAGAGTCATGAACCCGGCCCACGTAGCGGTACACATCCACAAACAGGGTCGCCTGGGTGTGTTCCATGGCCGAGGGCCGGCTGAACAGCGAGCCGGCCAGATAAAAGCCGAGGTTGAGCAGCATGCTCCAGAAGACCGCGTGGGTGATATGGTCGAAGCGATCCAGCCCAAACAGTTCAAAGGGCTTCAGGAAAGCGATCCCGAAAGGGCCGTGCTCCAAAAAATCCAGCGGAATCAACCCCGCACCGGCCATAGAGGGCAGAAACAGGGTGTAGCCCCACACCACAAAGCCGGCCGACAGCCCCATCAGGGCGCCGCTTCGGGTGCCGCCTTTCCAGAAGATGCCGATGAACACAGCCGGGGCAAATTGGGCTACGGCGGCAAAGGAGACCAAGCCGATGGAGACCAGCGGGTAGTATTCCCCGGCATAATGGTGATAGGCGTAGCCCATGAGCAGAACCAGGACAATGCTGAGGCGCCGGATCAACAACAGCATGCCGCTGAAGTCGATGCGCTGGTTCGGCCTCAGCGAGGGCATTTTCAGCAAAAGCGGCATGACCAAATCGTTGCAGATCATGGTGGACAGGGCCACCGTTTCGACGATGACCATGCCGGTTGCCGCCGACATGCCGCCGATAAAGACCAGCAGCGTTAAAAACACGGCGTCGTTGGCCATCGGAAGGCCCAGAACGAACATATCGGCGTCCAGGCTGCCCGGGCCGAAGGCCAACAGCCCGGCCACGGCGACCGGCAAGACGAAGATGTTGATCACCAGCAGGTAAAGCGGGAAGAGCCAGGTAGCCTGATGCAGGTGCGCTTCGTTGACATTTTCCACCACCATGACCTGAAACTGGCGTGGCAGCAGCACGATGGCCATCATCGACAGGAACAGGTGCGCCACCCAGCTCGAAATGGCGCCGGGCCCGGTCGAGAGTGTCATCAACGGGCGAAGCGCGGGTGAAGCCATGGCCTGACGTCCCAGATCGGCAAAGCCGTCGTACAGGAAAAAGACCACAAAGATGCCGACCGCCAGGAAGGCCACCAGTTTGACCACCGATTCCAAGGCAATGGCGGCCACCAGCCCCTCATGGCGTTCGGTGGCCTCCAGGTTTCGGGTGCCGAACAAGATGGCGAACAGGGCCAGGATCAGGGCGACGTACAACGCGTTGTCACGCCAGATGCTGATGCCGGCTGCCTGGGATAGTGGTTGCCAGGCGGGGTACTGGTGGATCAGCTGAAAACTGGCCGAGATCGCTTTCAACTGCAGCGAGATATAGGGGATGACGCCCAAAACGGCGATCACCGATACCACACCCCCCAGGGTCATGCTTTTGCCATAGCGGGAAGCAATGAAGTCGGCGATGGAGGTGATCCGATGCACTTTTGAGATGCGGATGATTTTTTTCAGTACCAGCCAGCCCAGCGAGGTCATCAAGGTGGGGCCCAGATAAATGGTCAAAAAAGCCGGTCCGGTCGAGGCGGCCCGACCCACGCTGCCGTAGAAGGTCCAGGCGGTGCAGTAGACCGCCAGGGACAGGGCGTAGACATAGGGGGTGCTGATGATGCTTTTTCCGGCGTCGGCCCGCCGGTCTCCGTAGTAGGCCAGCCCGAAGAGGGTGCCGATGTAGACCAGGGAGACGAAAACAGCGGTTTCCAGGGTCAGCATGCGTGTCTCCTTCAGCGGCGATGATTCGAACCCGGCGGTTCCGATTGGGATCGGCTGACGATCAGCGTCAGCAAGACGATCAGCAGCCAGGCGCCGAACAGGTAAAGCACCGCCAAGGGAACGCCCAGGGCCAGCACCGGGTGGTTGAACAGGTACAGCCACGGAAAGTTGAACAGCAGCAGAGCCAGCAAAAAAATCCCTGCCCGGCGCATGCCATGGATTGGGTCACGGTTCATGGATCGGCTCGTTTCAAACGCCGCTTCGGCTAGGGTGCGCCAGAGGGTGCCCGCTGCTCCGCCAGTATCAGGCCGGCGGGCAGGGTTTCACCGAAAATGGCGTTTCGCTCATTGGGTTCAGGCGGCGATATGCGGGTGATGGTTTGCAGTGGTTCGGGAAACCGGCCCGCCGCGCTGATCCACGCAATCGCCTCACGGCGGGCTTCGGAAGCGATATCGCGCAGCGGGTCACCGGTCATGCGGCACAGCTGCGCCAGCGCTTCGACCACGGGTTTGGGGTTTTTCCATGTCAGGGAGAGCAGGGTTTCGATCCAGACGACGACTTCGGCCGGCGGGATCACCCGATCGATCGAACCGTAGAGCATGTCACGGGCGCCGATGCGCGATAGCGCCCACAGCAGCTGCGGTGGTGGTTTTTTAACCGTGAACCGGCCGACCAGTTGGCGCCCCAGCAGGATTTTATCCTTGACCTGCAGATGCTCCATGTTGGCCACGGCCATCCACATTTCGGTTAAGACCGTCCGCGACCGACGGCCCCCCTTTTGCAGGGCCAGAGAAGGCGTGGTGTCCTGAAAAAACTGACGTTGCCGGCCGGGGTTGAGACCGGCGGCCACCCGTCGCCACAGGATCCACCACTCCACGCGCACCTGGGGGGCATTGGCGTGAACCGGCCCTTTCTTGTAAATTTTCCACAGCTGATCGATGCGATGGGCGTCAAAGCCTTCCCCCACCCCCGGCCTGAGGCAGAACCCCAGCAGGTTCATCCAGCGGTTTTCATCCTCGGCCGACGAACCCCTGGCGTCCATGCCGTCAAGAAGCGTGTCGGCCAGATCCCGCAGCAGACTCAGGGGCCAGTGTTCGCGGGGGCAGTCCAGGGTGTCGGCGATATCGGACATCAAGCGCGGCAGCCGGGACGGGTCACGGCCGGGGGCAAAAGCGGATCGAACCTTTTTTTTGAGCGTGTCGACCATCGATGCTTCGAAAATTTCCGACTCGGGCAGCGCTTCGATCGCGTCAGCCCGGCGCAGCTGGAATTGCAGCCGCCAGCGGTGGGGTGTGGCGATGGACCGGCACCAGATCTCAAGGGTGCCCACTTCGGTGTAGGTTGCCTCCAGACCGATCGGGATCTCCGCGCGGCCCCTTTTTTCACCAAATTGAACGATGGTGTTCAACGGCGGAAGGGCGGTGAGGGTCTCGTCCACCGGGACCAGATCCCCGCTGCGGTCGCCGGAGCGGAAGCTGGAGCTGAACAGTTCGATGGTCATGGGTTGATTGGCCCGAACCTTGAGCACCTGATCCGGCAAGGTGATGGTGCTGCCTTCCTCCAGCCCACGGGCTACCAGGCACATGGCCTGCTTAGGGTCGCCGGCCGGGCTTTCAGCGGCGGCGGCAACGCCGATGTAGAAGCTGCGCGGACTGCCGCTGCCGACTCGAACGCCGATGCCGGACTTGACCATTCCATAATAGGCCGCGCCCAGGGATACGGCCAGGTCCATCTCACGATTGTCCAGGCACCGGGGGCTAGTGTGGCGCGAGAAGCGGATTCGCAGCGCTTCCTGAACGCGATCCCTCAGCACGGGTGCCTTCAGGGCTCCTCCGTTGAATAGGATCAGGTCCGGACAGGGAACAGCGGCGCCGATGGCCGCAGTGACCTCGGCCCGGTGACGGTCGAGGAAACGGCCCAGGTGGCCGGTTACGGCCGTGTCCGTTTCGTATGGCAGCCCCCAGGAGGCGTTGCCGTCGGGCGAATCCAGGCCGCTGCTGGAACCGGAAAGGGGGAAAAACTGCTCCAGGACGATGGCCTCGATTTCGCGCCGGTCGGTCTGGGCGGTCAGGGTGCCGGCGATCAGACCGGAACCGGCGCCGACCAGGGTGATCCTGGCGCTGTCGGCTACCCCGTCCAAAATTTTCTCCTTGGTCTGGCGGCACTGGTGACAAAGGGTTTTCCAGGCGTCATGGCCCATGGCGGCCGGTGATCGTCCCAGGCGCCGGGCAACCCTGCGGGCGATGGCAAAGTCCATGTTGTCACCGCCCAGGATCAGGTGGTCGCCCACGGCGATGCGCTCGAAACGGGGGCTGTTGTCAATCTCCTGCAGCGAAATCAGGGTAAAGTCCGTGGTGCCGCCCCCCACATCACACACCAGGATCAGTTGGTTGGGTGCCACATAATCGGACCAGTCGGCTTCGTGCCGGATCAACCAGCTGTAGAAGGCCGCCAGGGGTTCTTCCAGCAGGATGATGTCGATCAGGCCGGCCCTGCGGGCCGCTTCCAGGGTCAGATCCCTGGCCACTTCGTCAAAGGAGGCGGGGATGGTGACGATCACCAGCTGGTTTTCCAGGTGCAGGGCGTCATCCTCCCCCATGGCGACATTCCAGGCCTTGCGAATGTGTTTGAGATAGGCGCTCGAGGCCTCAACCGGGGAGACCTTGAACACCTCCTCGTCGGCACCCCAGGGTAGGATTCGGGCGCGGGTGTCCACCCGTTTGCTGCACAGCCAGCTTTTGGCCGACGAGACCAGGCGGGCAGGGACCTTGGCGCCGTGGTCGCGGGCGAATGCACCCACAAAATTGCGATCATCCCGGCTGCGCTGATCGATGGTCCACGGGGCGGTCATTTCCTGAGGCGTGATGTCGTATTCGCCGGGGATATATAAGAAGGACGGCAGAACCGCAAGCGGGGCGAACTCCCCGGGGCCGGTGAGTTGATGGACCGCAAATTTTAGGATGTCGGGGCGGCTTTTTTGGCCGGGCTCCAGATCCACATAGGAGACCGAGCAGTTGGTGGTTCCCAGATCGATGCCGACCACGAAGCGATGTTGCGAAGACAAAAGACAACTCCCTCCACCGCATGTCGGTGGGTTGCGTGGGTTTCTTGGAGCGCTTACTGGATCTCGACCTCAGCGGGTGCGATGATGTTCGGGTTTTCCGATTCCGACAAGGTGGGCAGTGAAACCGATCGCAGCTGCCAACCCCGGTGGCGCACAATACCCCGAAAGGGTGGCTGGCCCACCACATTGCCCACCAGCTGTACGGCGTGGCGGTCAAAGTCAGGGGCGATCTCAACGGTCTCGCCTTCGCGCTGCTTCATGATCGGTTCCGGTGAGAGATAGCGTTTGGCGGCTTTGCTGCAGTTCTCATGGATGGTGCGCACCGCGGCGCCGATCTGACCGTCCTCATAGCTGCTCAAGTCCTCCTGGAGAAAATCGACCAGCCGTCCCTGGCGTTGAAACACGGACAACAGGTGGACAAATAGCCGTTGTTCGTGGTTTTTTCGTTTCAACCGCTCGGCGTCGGTCTGTGGCGGCA
Source organism: Desulfosarcina sp. (assembly GCA_046484885.1). Lineage (GTDB taxonomy): Bacteria > Desulfobacterota > Desulfobacteria > Desulfobacterales > Desulfosarcinaceae > Desulfosarcina. The sequence goes on from JAWOIA010000211.1 coordinate 28,152, forward strand.
ACGTGGCTGCCGCCGGCTCTGCCCGGGTCGGCTCGGGCCGACCGGTTGTCAGATTGAAGAGTGTGTTTTTCTGGAACATCCACTGCAACAGACCGAAAAAGATTAGAAACAGATACAGCGCGGCGAAATGCTGCAGGCCCAGCGCTGCGTCCCCGTCCTGGGAGTACCAGAGAAACCAAGCGGCAATGGCAAACAGAAGCGTGGAAAAAAAAAGCGATTGAAAGAGGGTGCGCCAAGCGAATGTTCTTTGCACGATCGAGCCTTTCGTCGATCTTTTGGGGGCCGGATTCGGGCCTGTCAGGGTTGTAAGTGGAAAGCGATGGTGCTGTCAAGAGGCTCGACGGGCGGGTTTGGCCTTGTGCCGGTTGATCGCCTATGCTAAAGATGGCCAGAGCGGTCAGGGGATGCGATCCGGATCCATTGCACCCAATTCGGGCGCTGCCGGCGAGGCACCATCCAACCCTGGCGTTGAGAACCATGATGACCACCTACAGACATCGCTTCGACTTTGATATCGGCTATCTGGTGAAAAGCCCCTGCCGGGAGTGTGTCGGTCGCGACCAGTTCCCGGACTGCATGGACGCATGTCCGCCCCTGGATAAAATCCGTTCCGTTCTGGCCAACAGCGTTTCCTGTTCGCGCGCCCATGCATCCATCGAATACCACGCCATCTTTCAGGAACTGGGTGAAAAAAAGTAGGCCCGGCACCCAACCGCCTTGCCTGACTGCAGCGGCGGTCCGGCGCACTGCTCTGCGCATGGGGTGTTGACGGCAACGACCGTCAGGCAGCAAAGCGGTAGAGCACCGCCCCCCAGGTGACCCCGGCGCCCAACCCGATGAACATCACCGTACTCCCGGCACCGACCCGGCCGGTTTCGATCGCCTCGTCCAGTGCCAGGGGGATGCTGGCCGCTGTGGTGTTGCCGTAACGCTGGATGTTGTGGTAGACCTTGGATTCGGGAAGATCAAGAGCTTTGGCGAAGGCCTGGTTGATGCGCAGGTTGGCCTGATGCGGGATAAACAGGTCCACCGCCGCCAACTCCAGGCCGGCTTGTTTCAGGGTTTCACCGGCCACCTCAGGGAGCCGTCTGACGGCATTTTTAAAGATAGTGCGGCCATCCATGCTGGGGAAATGGCTTCCTTGACGCAGCATGGCTTCACTCAGGCGCGGATTTTCGCGTGATGCCGGTGCAACGGTCATGAGGCTTTCGGCCAGGGAACCGTCGGCGTGCAGGCATGACGCCAGAACCCCGGTGCCGGGGTCAGCCGCCACCCCTTCCAGGCAGACGGCCGCCGCACCATCCCCAAAAATCACGGCCACATCCCGGCCACGGGTCGAAATATCCAGACCCGTGCTGTGGACTTCAGCCCCCACCAGCAGCACCCGCCTGGCCAGGCCGCTGCGAATCCAGGCGTCGGCGGTGGCGATGCCGTAAAGGAAACCGGTGCACTGCTGTCGAATATCCAACGCCGGTGTGGAATTGAGGCCGAGTTTGTGGGCCAGCAGACAGCCGGATCCGGGAAAGAAAATATCCGGACTCAGGGTGGCGAAAATGATCAGATCAAGCGCTTCGGGCTCCCAACCGGCACGCTCCAGCGCTGTTTTCGAGGCTTGCAGCCCCAGGTCGGAAGCCCCGACCCCGCCCGTTTCTGGAACCCAGTAGCGCTGTTCAATGCCGGTACGCTGCACAATCCATTCCTCGGTCGTGTCCATCCATTGGCACAAATCCTGATTGGTGATCCGGCGGGGGGGCACATACCGGCCGGTTCCCTGGATGACCGTTTTTTTCATGCTGGCGCTCTCCTTGTGGAAACCGTTCTGGCTTCGCGGTTGATGGGGCACTTGCCGTCTGCAAGGCTTTCAATATACCGATCGTCAACCCAATGATCAAGAAATTTATACGGTTAGCGTGCCAGGTCCCCTTTTGCAGCTTAAGTTTGGCGCCGATTCGGCGATATCTGGACAGAGAGCCGGAAACCACGGCCGCACGGCAGCGCAAGACGTCGGTTGCCCGTGCCCCCCATAGCCCGGTTTTAACGGTTAACGATTCAGCAAATTGGGTTCCATGCAGGCGACAGGCAAATCAGCGCTGGCTAATAACCAGGGCCCTACCACAACAAGCGGGGCGCCGGCGCCGGACCCGAACCCCATTCAAGACCGTGCGGGCGGTCCGGATGTCAGGCCTGCCGGCCCGACGGGCCAGTCCGTGCGGATGAAAAACGGGGGCGCCCATTCGCCGGCCGAGCCGTCCGGCGGCGCTGCAAATGTCGCTTCATCCCGGGTGCCGCTGCCCGCAGCCGATGGCGGCCATGACCAGCTGGACGAGGAGCAGCAACACGCCTTTGAGCGCATCATGGCGCAAATTGAAGAGAAAAAACCCGACCCCAAGGGACCGCCCGCCCGCCTGCCGGCAGCGCAAGCGCCTGCCATTGAGGTCAACCGTGCCTCGCGCGAGGAGCCTGCCGCCCCCATCATGACCCCTGCAGAGGATCTGGAAACGGTCGACATCTCCGACGAGATCGATGCTATTCTCAAAGAGATCCGCAGCAGTGATGCCGAAGCCGATTGGCCGCAACCAACCGAACCAGAACCTGTTTTTGAACCGGGAGCGGCCCCCCCCGAACCCGCTCCTGTCCGGGCGGCGCCCATCGCGGCTGGGGTTGGGGGTGAGCACTCTGGGCCAAGCGACCCGGGGGCCACCGAATCAGCGGCTGGCGGTGATGACGGCCTCCCTGAAGACAAACAGCCCGATTGCAAGCGCACCGACGCGAAAAACCGGCCGCCGGCAGCGACCCAACCCGCCCCTGGCAAAAAGCGAAAAGCCCTGGCAGCCTTGGCGCTGCTCATCTTGGGCGTGGCGGCATCGCTTTATCTGTATCGATCCTACCCGGCGGCATTGCCGGAAATGCCCGCCGACCCCGGGGGCGGCATGAGCGACGCTGTCGCGTCGGCTGGCCCATCGACCCCGGCGGCACTGCACACGGAGGGGCAGCCGGAGAGCTCGGCCGTGCAACGGGCGGCAGAGCGCCTGGCGCGCCTGAGAGGCCAGTTGATCGACCGACAACAGGCGTTTGAACGGTTGCGCCAGGATTACCAGGCCGGAGCGGAAGGGGAAGCCCAGAAAATCATGGCGCGCCTGCGCCAAGGCGGCAATGATGGTTTGACATTCCAAAGCGCAGCAGCTGACGTGCGCATCAGTTTGGGGCTGGTTGCGATTCAACGTCGCCATACCTACATCAGCACGCTCGAGATGCCGATTCACAACCTGGCTCGCAACAGTGAGGAGCTGTTGTACCTGCTCCGCAAAGCCGAACTGCTGGCCCTGCTGGCTCCGAAAACCGCAGATCTCGATATCGATGGGTTCATCCGGCAAGCTGATGCCGTTATGGAGGCCCACCAAAGCGCACTGGCGGAGCTGGACCGCCATTTCGAGGTGGCGGCGTCCCCGGACCTGGAATCGATCTGGCGCTGGGTCGAAACGCGCCTGGCGGCCAAACCGGCCGCAGGGGCACAACCGCCGCCGTTGCTCCAGGGAAGGGATGCAGCCATCGCCGAGGAGATCTGCCGGGGCGATTTTTCCCGGACCCACCAGTTGACCGCCCTGTCGCCGCAGGTCGCCCGCTGCCTGACCGCATGGAGCGGCAAGGATCTGTTTTTGAATGCACTGACCGACCTGTCTCCGCAGGCGGCCCGCCAGCTGGCCGTTTGGGAAGGCACGTGGCTGGGGCTCAACGGGCTGCGCGAGCTCACGCCCGAAACGGCTCTGTACCTGGCCCAATGGAACGGCCGGCGACTTTCCCTGAACGGGCTGGACCGGTTGTCGCCCCCCGTGGCGGCTATTTTTTCCCAATGGCCCGGAGACCAGATCGAACTGATCAGCCTCGTGCACCCGGTGCAGTTGGACAATCCCGGCACCCGCCTGTTTCTTTCCGAAGATCTGAACCGGCGGGATCGTCAACTGGGGAAATAGATGACCAAAACGGCAGCGAGCATCGGTGGTTTAATCCTGTTCGGCCTGGCCTGGGCGGTGACGGCATCGCCGGTCATGGGCAACACCGAGCATAAAACGGAGCAACTGCGCCGGATTATGGCGCAAATCACTGTTCGCACCAGCCAGATAGCCCAGCGCCAGGCCGATGCCGCCACCCTGCGCGAAGCGCTGGCACTGAAGCTGGAAGCCATTCAGACCGAGGTCTGGCGTGAATTTCACGCTACCGAGATCAAAACCGAATCCGATCTTTTCGAGCGCCCCAAGCTTTGGTATAGTCTGGTGCTGATGGCCGAAATCGAGAGCTACCGCAATCGCTATCGGGAAAAGATCGATGACTATCGCTTGATCTGCGATCGGCTCGATTATCTCTATCAGCAGGCGGCCGACGACCTTAAAATGGTCGCCACGCTGCCGGGCGTGACAGTCGATGCGCGTGCGGCCCAAGCCGATGAAATCCTCGAGGCCGCTTTTGTCGACGCCCAGTCCATTCTGATCGACCCTGGGCGTTTGCACACTGACCCGCCCGCAACAATTTGGAAAAATCTGCTTCAGTCCAGAAAGTAGCCGGCCTTGCGGAAGCGTTGAAACCGATTGCCGACGGGGGTTCGGGCCTGTCCTGAAGGACCCCGCGACCAACCGCTGCACGACCGGCGAATGACAGCCATGCGATCGATTTTAAACCGGATCTACGGGCGGCGCAAAGGCGCTGCCGCCTATGCCCGGCTTTCAGCGGTGCTGGATGCCTTTCAACCCATTCCAGCGGCCGCCGGGTCAAAATGGTTCAGCGCCGCGGATGTCATCCTCATCACCTACGGCGACAGCCTGTTGCGCCCGGGGGAGCGGCCGCTCCAGACCTTGCAGCGGTTTTGCGCCCACCGTTTCAAGGGGGTTTTCTCAGGCCTGCACATCCTGCCGTTTTTTCCGTATTCCTCCGATGACGGTTTTTCAGTCACCGACTTGCATGCGGTTCGGCCCGATCTGGGAACCTGGGGCGACATTCGGAACCTGGGCAACGATTTCCGATTGATGGTCGACCTGGTCGCCAATCATGTCTCGGCCGGCAGCCGCTGGTTTCAGTCCTATCTGGCCGACGAAACGGGCTTCAGCGAGTTGGCCGTCGAGGTCGATCCATCGGTCGACCTGTCGGGTGTCACCCGGCCTCGGGCGCTGCCTCTGCTGACGGCCTACCAGAAACGATCCGGTCGAAAGGTGCATGTGTGGACGACTTTCAGTGCCGATCAGATCGACCTCAACTACCGCAGCCTGGATGTACTTGAACGGATGGTCCGGACCCTGCTGTTTTACGCCTCGCAGGGGGCACGGATTATTCGCCTGGACGCCATCGCCTACCTTTGGAAAGCGGTCGGCAGCGCCTGCATCCACCTGCCCCAGACCCACGACCTGGTGCGGCTGTTGCGCCGAATCCTGGATCTGGCGGCACCGGCGGTGATCCTGGTCACCGAAACCAATGTGCCGCATGCTGAAAACATCAGCTACTTTGGCGATGGCTACGACGAAGCCCAGATGGTCTACAACTTTACCCTCCCAGCGTTGCTGCTCTATTCGCTGGCCAGGGGCAGTGCCGGCCTTTTTTCACAATGGGCCCAGTGTCTGACCCCACCGTCGGCGCAAACGGCCTTTTTCAATTTTACCGCTTCCCACGACGGCATCGGGGTGCGCCCCCTGGAAGGGATAGTGCCGCCCTCCCAAATCCGATGGCTCGCCGATCGGGTTTGCCAAAACGGCGGGCGCGTTTCGGTCAAACGCAATCCGGATGGCTCCACCAGCCCCTATGAACTGAACATCACCTATCTGGATGCGTTGAAAAACCCGCACCACCCCGATGACCCATTCCAGATTGCCCGCTTCCTGGCCGCCCAGGCGGTGGCCCTGGTTCTGCCGGGGGTTCCGGGCGTCTACATCCACAGCATCCTGGGATCGCTAAACTGGACCGACGGGGTTGAACGGACAGGCCGGGCCCGGACCATCAACCGCGCCAGCGTCCAGGTCGACGCCCTGGATGCGGAGCTGGCCGATGGACGGCAGCGGCGGGCGCGGGTTTTTTTCCCATACCGGCACATGATCCGCGTGCGGTCGCGCCAACCGGCCTTTGACCCCGGCGCGGCCATGCAGATCCTGTCCGTGGAGGATCGGGTCTTCGCTGTCAAACGGTGGTCGGCGCAGCAGACCCTGGTGGCGCTGACCAACTTTTGCGCCGATTGCCTGACGGTCAACCTGTCCGGTGCTGCCGGCACACCGACGCGCTGGGACCTTCTCAGCGGCAGGCGTTACGACGGCGGGCAGATTGCCCTCGCGGGGTATCAAAGCGTGTGGCTGGCCGAATCAGCGCCGCTATGACCGCGGATCAGTGATTGCCCCCGAAGAAGTTGGCCATCAGGTTGTGCAGGTGGCGCTGCAGGGTGGTGTAAGAGAAGTGGCGCGCGGCCACTGCGTAGTTGTGGGTTGTCATCTGCTCCCGTAAGGCCGGGTTTTCGAGGATCTCCCGGACTTTCTGGACGTTTTTGCGGGTCAGAAAACCGTCCATGACCACCAGGTCGAAGCCCTTGGGTTCAATGTCCTTGACGAAGATGGCGTAGCGGTTGATCAGGAGCGGTTTGCGGTAATAAACCGCCTCCAGAAACGCGTTGCCGAAGCCTTCGTAAAGGCTGGGGTAGGTGATGAAGTCCGCATGGGCATAAAGGTCCCACAGTGAGGGCCGCTGAGGGGCCTCCGGAACGCGGGTGCTGATCAGGCGCAGGTCCACCCCCAGTTCCCGGGCATGGTCGGCCAGCCATTCGGCGTACTCGAAACCCTCATCGCCGGCTTCGTGTGAAATCATGAGCTTGAAGCGGGTGTCCCGCAGTTCGTGGACCAGTTCAATGGCGTGCTCGATTCCCTTGCGCTGGACGATGCGGGTGGGCTGCAGGATCAAAAAATCTTGCGGCTCGAGGCCGATGCCCTGCCTGAAGGCCGTGGTATCCTTGCTGTCGGGCTGCGGCGGGCTGTCAAAATCGAGCACGTTGGGAATAATCGTCGAAGAGATGCCCGTCCGCAGGGCCAGCTCCTCCTGGGCGGAGGAGTTGATGACCACATGCTCGATGTTGGGCAGGTTGGGCGGGAAAGCCATGCGCAGATAATCGCCCACGGCGTTGACGGCGAAGCGGGTCCGCTCCCAGTAGAAGTCGTGGTGGTGAGCCACCGTCGGGATCTGGGTTTCGGCGATGACTTCGGTCATGGCCAGGCCCAGCGGAAGGTGCATGGGGATCGTCAGCAGGTTCTGGGCGACCAGCATATCGATCCGGAAACGGCCAATGAATTCATACAACGCCTGCTTGAGGTGGACCCGCAGGTCGTGAATGGCCTGGGTCAACTCGGGGGTGCGCCCTTTGCGGCCGAAGATCTGCCGGTCGATGGAACGATTCGCCTCATGCCGGAAAAAGGCCTCCGGAACCTTCATGCTCCGCTCGGAGTTGCGGTCCAGGTCTCCGGCAAACCAGAAACAGCGGTGCCCGTTTTGCTCAAAAAGGTCCGACCATTTGGCGGCTTCGAGCGAGACCCCGTCGGTTCCCGCAAAGCGGGTGGACACAAAACCGATGTGTTTGCGCGTCATTTCTGCTGCAACGCTCCCGTGATCGGCGGTTGACAAAACCCGCCGCTTCTTCGACAATGTCCACACCCGCCCAATCGATCCGACCAGCGGATGAGGTTTCTCGTTTCAACCGCGGAGTCAGCATGAAGATCGCCTTCGCCCATTACCATCTCAAGACGGGAGGGGTGACCTCGGTCCTGAGACAGCAGGTCGCCGCCGTCCAGCAGGGCTGCGATGCCCTGGTGCTGACGGGTGACCGGGCCGCGGCCGAATGGCCCTGCGCGGTGGTCGAGATCGCTGGTTTGGGCTACGCCCAGTCAGGGATCGCCCCGCCCGAAGCAGACGCGGTGGCCGCGCGGGTCCTCAAAGCGATCTTCCGCCAGTGGCCGGGCGGCTGCGACGTGTTGCATGTTCACAACCCGACCCTGGCCAAGAACCGACAATTTTTGCAAATCATTAAACGGCTGCAGCACGCCGGGGTCAACCTTTTTTTGCAAATTCATGATTTCGCCGAAGATGGGCGGCCCGAGGTCTACTTTGAAGAGGACTACCCGGCTGATTGCCACTACGGCGTTGTCAACACCAGGGATGCCCGGATTTTGACCCGGGCAGGTCTCAGGCCCGGCGGTCTGCACTACCTGCCCAACGCCGTTGCAGGCCGCTTGGTCCGCCCTGGAACCATGGCCCATCCGCTGATTCTTTACCCGGTGCGCGCCATTCGCCGCAAGAACCTGGGCGAAGCCATCCTGCTGGCCTGTTTTGTCGGCGAGGGTCGGCGGCTGGGCATCACCTTGCCGCCCAACAGCCCTGCGGATGTGGCCAGTTACCGCGATTGGGTCGCTTGGGTCCGGAAGCATCGGCTCCCGGTCGATTTCGAGATCGGTCGCGGCGCCGACTTTCCCGCTTTGGTGGACGGCTGCGAATCGATAGTGACCACGAGCATCGCCGAGGGGTTCGGGCTGGCCTTCCTCGAACCCTGGGTGGCCGGCAAATTGCTCTGGGGACGGCGACTGGCGGACATCTGTGATGATTTCCAGGCCAACGGGCTCCTCCTGGACCCGCTTTACGAGCGGGTGGATATTTCCCTGGCGTGGATTGACGCGGTCGATTTCACCCGCCGCTGGCATGAAACGGTCCTTGCGGCAGCGGCCCGCTACGGTGTCCCGATAAGCGCTGCGGCCGCCGGCCGTGCCTTCGCCCGGATCACCTGCTCTGAAGGGATTGATTTCGGCATTCTGAGTGAACCGTTTCAGCGCCAGGTCCTCGACCGGCTGATGGCCGACCCGGCGGCCAAGCGGGAGTTGATCGCACGCAACCGCTGGCTGGCCAGTCCCGGTAGGGTCCCGGACCCCGGGGCGGTCATTGCGAACAACCGCGCGGTGGTCGTGCACCACTATGGTGCCGCGGCCTACCGCGAGCGTCTGCTGACGGTTTACGACCGGGTGGTGGGTCGTCGCGTGCGCCAGCGCATCGACAAAACGGTTTTGTTGCGGGCCTTTTTCGATCCGGAACGCTTTTCTCTGCTCCGATGGCGGGCCTATGACCAACGCTGAGGCCCTATTTCAGAGGCACATCCGCCCGCTAGCGCCGCTGCCGACGGGGCTGGTCCCCGATCTGACGCACATGCAGCCGTTTGCGGCCCTGCTTTTCGACGTCTATGGCACGTTGCTGATCAGCGGGGCAGGGGAGCTCGGGTTCGACCAGATACCGCCCCACCATCGTGACGCGCTTCGGGAACTGCTGGGGCAACACGGCATCGACCGCACGCCCCAGCAGCTTTGCCAGGACCTGGGTCAGGCCATTGACCGCTCGCATGCCGACTCCCGCCGCCGGGGGATCGACTATCCCGAGGTGGATATTGTCAGCATCTGGGCCGAGGTGCTCGGTTCAGGAGACCGGCCCCGCTTGATGCGGTTTGCCATGGCGTTCGAACTGACGGTCAATCCGGTTTACCCCATGCCCGGCGTCCACACACTGCTGTCGGCCTGCAAGGCCCTGGCGATGCCCCTGGGGATCATTTCCAACGCCCAGTTCTACACCCTGCCCTTGCTGGCGCACCTGCTCGGAAGTGCCGACAGGGAGGCTCTGGATTCTCGCCTGCTCTTTTTTTCCTGGCGCGAAGGGTGCGCCAAACCTTCGCCGGTGATGTTCGAACGGGCCAAGACGGCCCTTGCGGGTATGGGGATCAGCGCCGCTTCGGTTGTGTATGTGGGCAACGACATGCGCACCGATCTGGTGCCGGCGGCCGCGGTCGGGTTCAAGACCGCTCTTTTCGCCGGAGACCGGCGATCGCTGCGCCGCCGACGATCCGAGCGCTGCTGCCGCTCCTTTCGACCGGATCTGATCATCACCGACCTGCGGCAGTTGATTGCCGGAATCCGCAAGCCATCGACGGGGGGTTTTTGATGGAGAAATATCTCGACCTGCTGCCGACCTTCGTCAGTCGAATCCGCAAGCTTCGTGAAATCATTATCAGCAATATCGTGCTGCTGGGAGAGATTCCGGCACCCACCTTTCACGAGGCCAAACGGGCCGCGTTTCTGGCTGAACGGATGGCCGATTTCCAGGTGGACGACTGCATCGTCGACGACTACGGCAACCCGGTCGGCGTGATCCGCGGGGCCGCGGCGGAACGACGGGCCATCTTTGTGATCGCCCATCTCGACACCTTTGCCGAGCAGGAGGGTGAACTGCATTACGAGGTTTCCGATAGCATCATCAGCGGCCTGGGGGTTTCGGACAACTCGGCTGCCGTGGGGGTCCTGGCCTCCCTGCCCGAGATCTTCAGGTGGCTGGGGCTGAGTTTTGAATCGGACATCGTCCTGGTGGCCCCCTGTGAGTCGCTGGGGGCGGGTAACCTCAAAGGCATTCGCCAACTGCTGAAAACCTGGCCGAGCCCAATCCGGGGGGCCATCTGTCTGGAAAGCGTCGAACTGGGGCGCATCAACTACTATTCCGACGGTATGATCCGCGGCGAGATCGCCTGCAGCATCGCCTCGGAAAAACAGTCCAACCGGCACCATACCCCCAACGCAATTCTGGTGATCAACGAGGTGATCAACGCCATTTTGGGATTGCGCCTTCCCCAGAAACCCCGCACCCAGATCGTTATCGGCAAGATCGCCGGCGGGTTCAACCACGGCCGGATCGCCTACGACGCCGCAATCGGTTTTGAAATCCGAAGCGATGACGACGCGATGGTCAAAGCGCTCTACCAAGATATCCGGGAGATCGTCGATGGAATCAACAAGGCCTTTGCCGTGGAATTGAAACTCAGCCGCATCAGCAGTCTCTACGCCACCCGGATGCCCTACAATCACCCCTTGGTCAAGTGTGCTTCCCGGATACTGTACCGCCTGGGGGTGGAGGCGGTCAGCGAGCCGAGTGAGACGGCCTTGTCGATCCTTTTGCAGAAGCAGATCCCGGCCATCACCCTGGGGTTGACCCGCGGCGACAATTATCACCAGGAGGGCGCCATGATCGAAATCGAACCGATTTTCAAGGGTATCGCGCAAATTCCGGCACTCACCATGGCGATTGACAATGGAGTCTGCGATGGATAACCGAACGTGGATTGAATCCAACACCTTTCACCATTCCGAATTCAAGGACCTCAACCGCCTGGTGGCGGCCAAACGGCGCAAAGGCCTCTCGATTTCGCTGTGTCTGCCCACGCTGAACGAGGAGCGGACCATCGCCAAGGAGATCGTGATCATGAAATCCGAGCTGATGGTCCGCTACCCGCTGTTGGATGAGATTGTCGTCATCGATTCAGGCTCGGTGGACAAGACGCGCCAGATTGCGCGCTCTTACGGGGTGGCGGTTTTCCAGGCCGATGAGATCCTGCCCCGCCTCGAGAATTTCAAGGGCAAGGGTGAAAACCTGTGGAAGGCGCTCTACGTGACCCGGGGAGACATTGTCGTCTACATCGATGCGGACATCAAAAACATCCATCATCGCTTCGCTTACGGCCTGCTGGGACCGTTGCTGCTTTCGGGCCACATCCGCTTCACCAAAGCCTTCTACGACCGTCCCATCGCCGTCGGCCAGAACCAATTGCGTTCCACCGGCGGTGGGCGGGTCACCGAATTGGTGATCCGGCCGCTTTTTTCGCTCTTCATGCCGGACCTGACCCAGTTTGTCCAGCCCCTTTCCGGTGAGTACGCCGGTTTCCGCGGCATTTTCGATGCCATCCCCTTTCACATCGGCTATGGCGTCGAGACCGGGATGCTGATCGACATTCACGAAAAATGGGGCCTGGATGTGATGGCCCAAGTCGACCTGGATCGCCGCGTGCACAAGAACCAGGATACCAAGGCGTTGGGACGGATGGCCTTTGTGGTTATCAAGACTTTTTTAAATCGGGTCCAGGCGCTCCAGCGGGTCGATGTCAAGCAGGCCATCTATGACGAAATGATCCAGTTCCAACTGGTTCGCGGTTCCCTGCGACCGGAACTTTTTCCGCTCGCGCAGCATGAGCGGCCGCCGATGATGGATATACCCGAGTATGGCGAAAAATTCCCGCGCGTGGTGCGCGGGTGATGATTTTAGCGCTGAACCCAGCCCATTCGGTCTCGGGCCGGTGATTGCGATTGTGATCGCGACGGATTTTTGGTAAAGCGGTCATTCAGCCAACCATCGGGAGATCGTTATGAGCGGGAAACAGACAGCCGGATTTGTGAAGTCGGAAAATGTGATCTGGATCGTGGCGGCGGCCCTTCTGGCCGGTTTTTTAGCCGGTGCGGCCGTTGGTGTGTATAAAACGGGAACCATCGCCGATCCGCATCGGCCTGCCCAGCCGGGCGTCACGGATGCCGCCCGTCAGCAGGCGATCGAGATGCTCAAGGCTCAGACCGAACAGAATCCTCAGGATATTGCGGGCTGGATTCAGCTGGGGCACCACTATTTTGACGCCAATCTTCCCAAAGAGGCGGTCCGGGCCTATGAGACCGCCTTGGCCCTGGATCCCCAAAACGCCGACGTCTGGACCGATCTGGGGGTGATGTACCGCCGCAGCGCCAGCCCGGAAAAAGCGGTCGAGGCCTTTGACCGAGCCATGCGCCTCGACCCGGAGCACCAGATTTCACGATACAACAAGGGAATCGTCCTGTTTCATGACCTGGAGGACGCCCCGGGTGCCCTGGAGGCTTGGGAAGCCTTGTTGGCCATCAACCCGGATGCCCAGACACCCGGCGGTCAGACCGTCAGGCAGATGGTCGATCACATTCGCTTAGAACACCCGGCGGATCCATGAAAAAAGAGGCCGGCCACATCACGCGCTGCATCAGAAAAGGGCGGGTGTTCGATTTTTATGTCGAGACCGTGACCTTGCCCAACGGGGTCAGCGTCGAGATGGACATCATCCGGCATCCGGGCGCCGCCGCCGTCGTAGCGGTCATGCAAGACCACCGCGTGCTGCTCCTTCGCCAGTACCGGCACGCCGTGGGTGGATTTATCTGGGAAATTCCGGCCGGGACCTTGGACCCGGGCGAAGATGCCCGGCAATGCGCTGCACGCGAATTGACCGAGGAGACCGGATATGCGGCCCGCAGCCTGGAGAAACTGGCCGAAATCACCCCCCTGCCGGCCTACTCCGACGAACGCATTCACCTCTTTCTGGCCGGTGGGCTGGTCCGAGCGGTTCAACAGCTGGATCGGGACGAACTGCTGGTCGTCCATGCGGTCGATCTGGGTCGGGCTCTGCAAATGATCAGCGACGGTGAGATTCAGGATGCCAAAACCATCGCCGGGTTGCAATTGGCCGTCGGGCGCCTGTCTGGATGCGGGGAAGCCGAGTCGATCAGCCAATCCCCGATCCGACCACGCCCGGGCGCCATCCCCTGAGTCCGCGCATTAAGCAGAGCAACCCGATCAGGGTCAACCCACCCGATACCCAGCCCGTCGCCAGAATCCCGCCGGCGTGCCACACCACCCCACCCATCAGAGCGCCCAATACCCTGCCGACGCCGGCGGCGGCGAAAAAACCGGCCACCATCGTGGCCCGGTAACCCGGCAGCAACTCGGTGCACAGGGAAAGACTGGTCACCAGGGTAAATTCAAAGACCAAGAAGAGCACGGCCAGGCCGGTCAAAGCGGCCTCCAGGGAGAAGTCGAGCAAGGGCAGGCCGAGATAGCTGAGCACCGACAGGCAAAGCCCGGTGTAAATCGCGCGTTTGAGGCCGACGCGGTCGGAAATGGTGGCGGTGAGCGTTTCCCCCAGCAGTTCGGCTGCCCCAATCAGGCTGGTTCCCAATCCGATGGCCACCAGACCGAGGCCGAAGCTGCGTTCCAGCCAGACACCGTAGACAACAAACAGGTTGTCGTTGGCGGCACTGACAAAAAAGGCATACCCCAAGGCACCCAAGGCGGGTTTGTGAACCATCATCCGCAAAAAGGCCGAGCGGTACTCGGCGGCCGGCGCCTTTGCCGGTCGGGATGCGGGATCACTGGGAAAGATGACCAGCAGGGTCAGCGCACCGATGCCGCCCAACACCCCCATGACCAGAAAGGGCGATCGCCACCCGTAACTATCCATGAGAAGGGCCACCAGGGGAATGCCGATCAGTGTGCTGGTAGACCAGGAGGTCTCAATGACACCCACCACCAGGGCCCGGCGGTGATAGGGGACCCGACTGCCCATCCAGGCCTGCACGGCTGGGTCAAAAACACTCTTACCCAGCCCGGCCAGGAACAAGGCGGCCAGAACGACGCCGAACAAGGGGAAAAAGGCGGCGGCCAGCATTCCGCCGCTCAACATGGCCATTCCGGCGATCATCATTTTACGGTAGCCCAGACGGTCGGCCAGGGGGCCCACCAGGGCACCGAGCAGCGATGTCAGCTGGTTGGCTGCGATCAGGGAGGTGATGGCGGACAAAGAGACCCCCAGACCCCGGCTCAGGGCCGGCGCAAAGGGGTAGGCAAAACGCCTGGCGGTGTTGAGTACCAGGCGGAACAGGGTCGCGCCGGCAACGGGCAGCAGGATCGATGGTGGATGCGTTGGCTTCATGGACGTCGGGTTGGGTGCGGCACCAACAACAAGCAGGGATGCGTGCATGCATCCTCTATTGAACCTTCCCCGCGGCAAGCAGCGGGGGAATGCGCTCGCTATCGCGGTTCAGTCCAAGGGGCGTTGGCGATAGCGCTGATATTCGACCCGCAGTGGCTGAGTTCTACCGTTCCCGTCAGTACGTCGACGTAGC
>JAWOIA010000019.1:0-42422 GCA_046484885.1 Desulfosarcina sp.
CCTCGGGTCGGTCTCAACCCGTTCGATATTTCCCCGGGTCAGATCCACCTCTAAATTAAACCCTGTCTCGGCGTACCTCATTTTTTTACCCCTTCTACTTGAATCCGTGCTTCTATGACTATGATCTGAAATTTAAAAAACGTTCAGGTCTGCTTTCTATCAACCGAGGCGAACAGCAGTGACGCCATCAACTGCCCCATCTGAAGGCTACCGATTTCGGCCACAAGGCTGGGTGCGACCCACTTTTAGCTATAAATTAGTCACAATCCAGCTACAAAGTAGTTATGGGGTTCACTGGGTTTTGTCAAGGAAAAAAATAGGTGACGCATGGGTCCGTGGATCAACCGGGATCGGTCCGACAAAATGCCCTTTGGCGTCTCCCAATTGATTCTTGAACTGATTTGCCCCATAACTTAGTGACCACCCATAAACATGGTTCGTGTCGGCGCTAACCCCTCAAGGAGAAACGATGGATCCCTACCGTGAATACCGTTGCAATGTCATTCGTTGCTGTCAGTGGCTATGCCGGCACGGCTACTTTGGAACCCTGCTCGGTGCCGGTGGGAACGTGTCACTTCGTATCCCCGATGAAGCACTGGTGGTGATCACCCCTTCCGGCCTGCCATACATGGAACTGGCACCGGAGGATATTTGTGTGGTGGATTTTGAACTTGAACGCATTGCCGGCCGCCGGACCCCTTCCATTGAAACGGCCATGCACGTGGCGATCTATCGCACCCGAACGGATGTGGGGGCCGTGGTCCACACCCATCAAGTCTACGCTAGTGCACTGGCCCTGGTCAATCAGCCCATTCCAGCGCTGTTCGACGAAGTGGTCCTGGCTATCGGTGAGACGGTGGCGGTTGTGCCCTACGCCTTTTCCGGATCTGCGGAACTGGTGGAAAACGTCAAACGGACTGTTGCCAACCGCTGCAACTGCTTTCTGCTTCAGAACCACGGCGCGCTGTGCCTGGGCCCAACTCTGGACAGCGCCTGGCGCAACGCCGAGCTGCTCGAAAAGACCGCCTTTGCCTTCGGCCAGGCGCTGTCCACCGGGAAACCGGTCACAACCCTTCCCGCTGAAAGCCTTGCGCGAATTCGTGAGCTGCGCAAATAGAAAAGGCCTGCTTGACCGTCTCGTGAGCAGTCAATGGTAAGTGCCATTGAGGGTTTCGCATCGTCTCCAGGCACCCATTTTTTTCTTGACAGGGCCTAAAGTTTGGCTTACCTAACTTTTTACGATACCCAAAATTTTCTACAGGAGCCAACCTTCCAATGACAACCGTCAAGATTCGTAACATGCAGGTCAACCAGGCTGGCACCATCACCAGCATCAAGGTCGGTGGTGAATTGGGGCGCCGTATCCGGGACATGGGGCTGGTGCCGGGAACGGCAATAAAAATCCAGGGTCGGGCGCCGCTTAGAGACCCGGTGGCCTTGCGGCTCAAAGGATTTACCCTGACCCTTCGCAACAACGAGGCCGATCACATTGAAGTGGAGCTCGAGGGATAGCCATGACTTTTTGCGTTGCTTTGGGCGGCAACCCCAATGCCGGTAAGACCACCCTTTTTAATGCCCTTACGGGGTCGCGGCAGCATGTGGGTAACTATCCCGGCGTGACGGTTGACCGCAAAGAAGGGCGTTATGTCAAAAACGGCCACGATATGCATATCGTTGACCTTCCAGGCACCTATTCGCTGACCGCCTACAGTGTTGAGGAGGTGGTGGCCCGGGATTTTTTGGTTAATGAGCGCCCGCGGGTAACCATCAACATTGTCGACGCCTCGAGTTTGGAACGCAACCTGTATCTGACGATTCAGTTTTTAGAACTGGGCATCCCGACCTGTGTGGCCTTGAACATGATCGACGTGGCCAGCAATCGGGGCATCGAAATTGACCATGAAAAACTTGGCCACCTGCTGGGTGTGCCGGTCGTTCCCATCATGGCCCGAAACGGTTTCGGAACCAAGGTCCTGATGGAAGCCGTGCAAGCGGTGGCCGAAGCACCCCTTCCCCGACCGTTGCTGATTTCTTACGGTCCAGACCTGGAGACCGCCATTCAGAAGATGCAAAGACAGATTACCGGGAGCCATTTTCTGACCGACCTGTATCCAACGCGCTGGCTTGCGATCAAATATCTGGAAAACGACGCTCAGATTCTGGAAAAGGGCCGGCAAACCGATCCGCGGATCGCCGATCAACTGGAGCTCATCGTTCGAGACGTGGGGGCGCACATCGAAGAGACCCTGGAGACCTACCCCGAGGCCATGATTGCCGACCAACGGTATGGGTTTATCAGCGCCATACTCAAACAGGGGGTGACCCGGGAGCGTCATGACAAGAACCGCCTTTTTCTTTCCGATCGTATCGACAAGGTGCTGGTGAGCCGTTTTGCCGGCCCCATCATCATGCTCATGATCCTCATGGGTCTTTACCAATTTGTGTTCACCTACAGCGAGTGGCCGGTTGCCGGGTTTGAGGCGTTCTTCGGCTGGTTGTCGGGGATTGTTTCGGCCACGATGCCCGACGGCCTGCTCAAGTCCCTTGTCGTTTCGGGGATCATCGATGGTGTGGGCGGTGTTCTGGGCTTTGTGCCGCTGATCATGTTCATGTTCTTCGGCATCGCCGTTCTGGAAGATTCGGGATACCTGGCGCGGGTGGCCTTCATGCTCGATCGGGTATTCCAAATTTTCGGGCTCCACGGCAGTTCGGTCATGGCTTACATCGTCTCTGGCGGCATCGCCGGCGGTTGCGCCGTTCCAGGCGTGATGGCCACCCGCACCCTGCGCTCTCCCAAGGAGCGCATCGCTACCTTGCTCACGGCACCGTTCATGAACTGCGGGGCCAAACTGCCTGTCTTTGCACTGCTGATCGCCGCTTTTTTCCCCCAGCGTCAGGCGAGGATGATGTTCATTTTAACGCTGATTTCCTGGGGCGGCGCACTGCTGGCGGCTAAATTTCTGAGGATGACCGTAGTCAGGGGGGCCTCTACCCCCTTTGTCATGGAACTGCCGCCCTACCGGTTGCCCACGTTTCGGGGTTTGTTAATTCATACCTGGGAGCGGACCTATCACTATATCAAAAAGGCCGGCACCGTAATTCTGTGTATATCCATATTGTTGTGGGCGGCCATGACCTTTCCCCGCCTTTCGGACTCGCAAATCGCAACCTATGAGACCCAGCGCCGCCTGATTGTGACGATGGCGCCACCACAGGTGGTCGAAGAACTCGGGGAATCGATTGGAAATGAGGCCCTTTCCCTTGAAGCCGCGCAGTTGCAGGCCGATCTGCTGGCCGTCGAGTCCCGTCAGGCCGGTGATGCCCTGCGCAACTCCCTGGCCGGCCGCCTCGGCACCAGCCTCGAGGGGGTGTCCCGATGGGCTGGTTTTGACTGGCGCACCAATATTGCCCTGGTGGGTGGGTTTGCCGCCAAGGAGGTGATCGTTTCCACTCTGGGCACCGCCTACTCGTTGGGGGAGGTGGCGGCCGAAGCGTCTGACCCACTGTCTGTCAAGCTGCGCGCCGAGCCGGAGTGGCGCACCTTGACGGCCTGGAGCCTGATGATTTTTGTCATGTTTTACGCCCCCTGTTTTGTGACGGTTGTGTGCATCGCCCGCGAATCACACTGGAAATGGGGAGCTTTCTCCATGCTGTTCAACACCGTGGCGGCCTTCTCGCTGGCGGTGGCGGTATACCAGATCGGGCGCTTTCTGGGATATTGAACCAGGGATGGCCGATGGGACCAAGGCGCGGTCTCATTTATGTCATCCGTCGAAACAGCGACTTTTTACGAGACTGTCAAACTTGATAAGGTCGTAGAAAGTCGAATTTTTCGCTTCGTGAGGGTTTCGGGGCGCGATTGTGGTGGCGGCTAAATTGCAAGAACTCGTCGCAAGCTCCTCAAACAGCTTGCAATTTTTAACGCCTTCCCCAAAATCGCTTCTTCCCCCCAAACCCTCAATGGCGCTCAAAATTGACTTTCTACGAGACTGTCAAACTTGGCGATACGGTTCCGATGATGGAAATATGGGTTGTGGTCCTGATTGTCGCCGTTGCGGCGTTCTATGTGGGACGGGTCTTCTACAGGGGGCTCACGCGCAAGGGCGATTGTGCCTGCGGCTGCAGCGGTTGCAGCCTGGGCGATTCATCCGCAGTGCCGCCGACCGACAATACCGGCAGCCGCATCCGTAAGGAGCCCTGAGCCGGTTCAGGCCCTCAGGGCGCTTTATGCAGCCGTGGCCGCGTTGAGTAGCGCTTCTCATGCGGGCCTTTGACCGCCATGGATGTGCCGCAGAGCGGTTGCGGCATGGTTGACAAATCGGGGCCGGCCTTTTATGGTCCTCACCGATTTATACTTTTTCGAAGAGCGGGCGGGTCATTCATGTTCAAAATCGCTGTGCTGCCCGGAGATGGTATTGGCCCCGAAGTGATGGCCGCAGCCCTTGAGGTGCTGGATGCGGTTCAGGAGCGGTTTGCCGTTGAACTGGAATACGCCGTTGCCGATGTGGGCGGCATTGCCATCGACCGACACGGCCAAGCCCTGCCGGACGACACCCTGCAGGTGTGCGAAACCAGCGACGCCATTCTATTCGGGTCCGTAGGCGGCCCCAAGTGGGAGACCCTGCCCCCGGCTCAACAGCCCGAACGCGGGGCTTTGTTGCCGCTTCGCAAACACTTCAACCTGTTTTGCAACCTTCGCCCGGCCAAAGTCTTTCCAGCCCTGGCCGCTGCGAGCCCCCTTCATCCCAACATTGTCAAAAATGGTTTCGATATCCTATGTGTGCGGGAACTGACCGGCGATATCTATTTCGGCCAACCCAAGGGAAGAGAGGGCAGCGGGCTTGACGAGCGGGCCTTTGACACCATGGTCTACACCCGACGGGAGATCGAACGGATCGCCAGGGCGGCCTTCGAGGCGGCGCGGCGGCGAAACAAGCGGGTGACCTCGGTCGACAAAGCCAACGTTCTGACCACCATGGTGTTTTGGCGGGAGGTGGTCATCGAGACGGCCAAGGAATACCCGGATGTGACCCTCAGCCACATTTACGTGGACAACGCCACCATGCAGCTGGTTAAAAATCCCCACCAATTTGATGTGCTGCTCTGCGGCAATATGTTCGGGGACATCATTTCAGACGAATGTGCCATGATCACCGGTTCCATGGGGCTGCTGCCATCGGCCAGCCTCAGCCAGAGCGGTTTCGGACTCTACGAGCCGGCAGGTGGCAGCGCCCCGGACATCGCGGGTCAAGGCATCGCCAATCCCATCGCTCAGATCCTGTCTGCGGCCATGATGCTGCGTTACAGCCTCAAACGGGCCGACGCTGCCGATGCCGTGGAATCGGCCGTGGCCCGGGCGCTCGATGCCGGCCTTCGCACGCCTGACATCGCAGCCGACGCAGGTGCCGTCAACACCCGGGAAATGGGTGCCGCCATAGCCCATTTGCTCGGCCTGGGTCATTGAGCCGCCTCGGCGCGTTTCCGACTGTTTTGGCTTTGATGCGGGGTTCTGGCGGTCCCCTCAAGTCCGGCCCGATTTGCCCGCTTTGAGTCCGTCGGCATAGCGCTGGTCGCCGTAATGGCTGATCTGACGGCAGACGCCGCGAAGGGTGCTCACCTCACCGGCTCGCAGTGACAAGCGGGTGAGGAATCGGCGCACCCGCGTCATCCAATAGTCGGGGTTTTGTGGATTGACATAACCGATAGCAACCAGGGTGGCTGTGATTTCGTCAAACATCCGGTCCAATTCGATGCGTTTGGCCAGGCGGGGGGTGGCCGGGGGCGGGTCGGGCAGACCGGCGCTGGAGAGGCAGTAGCAGATTACCATGACTGCCTGGGCTAAGTTCAGGGAGGCGAATTTTGCTGTCGGGATAGTAACCAGCTGGTGGCATCGCTTCAGGTCTTCATTGCTGAGACCACGGTCTTCGGGGCCGAAAAGGATGGCCACCGGGTTGTTCCTGGACAGAGGAATCAGATTTCGGGCCAGGCATTCGGGAGATTGGATGACCGGGCGCTGGTTTCCAAGCCGGGCGGTCGTGCCGATCACATGACCAAATGGCGCCAGGGCCTCGCTCAACGAATCGAATCGCCGGATCCCGTCCACCACGGATGCGGCCGCGTGGGTCGCCAATCGCCGCATTCGTTCGGTTTCCCAAAGGTCGGGCGCCACGACGATCAGCCGGGTAAAGCCCATGTTGCACATGGCTCGGGCCGCAGCCCCGATGTTTTCCGGCTGTTTGGGCCGCTGCAGGACGATGGATATGTTGTCGCGGGTTACGCCGACGGTCATCGGGCGTTGATTTCCAGGGAATTGAAAAAGAAGCTTATTTCAAAGGCCGCCGTCTCCGGCGCGTCTGAGCCGTGAACCACATTTTTCTCGATATCCGTGGCAAACTCACGCCGGATGGTGCCTTCGGCCGCTTCTTTGAAGTTGGTGGCGCCCATGAGTTCCCGATAGCGGGCGATGGCGTTTTCACCCGCCGCCACCATCACCACTGCTGGCCCGGAAGACATGAAGTCCGTGAGGCTGCCGAAAAAGGGCCGCTGGCGGTGAACGGCGTAAAATCCTTCCGCCTGGGCCTTGTTCAGGTGGATCATCTTCATGGCGATGATCTTCAAACCGGTGGATTCCAGACGCCTTACCACCTCACCGACCAATCCCCGGGCCACCCCGTCGGGTTTGACGATTGACAATGTTCTTTCCATCTCCAGATTCCTTTCATCCATATGATGTCCGCAATAATGCCGTTTAACCAGACCGCCCTTAGGTCGAGGCTGCCATAGCAGATGGCCCCTTGCAAGTCAACTGCTTCCCACTGGCGAAAACAGCGGCTGCAAAAAATTCAACAAATTGAAATCATGAGGTTTATATGAAAACTTGACCCGCCGATCCGGGGGGGGTAAACGGTTGACAGGAGTGGGTTGTGGTTCTATTATGTCGACACTCGGATGACGTTTATTCACTGCTGCAACTGTCCGTTGGCCGCCAGCGGCGATAGATTGTGGAGATAATATGCCGATCTATGAATTCTACTGCTCCCACTGTAATACCGTGTTTAACTTCTTTTCCAAATCCATCAACACCGCCACGGTGCCCCGTTGCCCTAAATGCAGGACTCCCGAGCTGCAACGGCAGCTGTCCGCCTTCGCTTTTACTGGAAAGGCCAAGGAGGGCGGCGACGATGAGGGGCTGCCCTTTGACGAGGCCAGGATGGAACAGGCCATGCAGATGCTGGCCGGCGAAGCGGATCGAATCAACGAAGATGACCCGCGTCAGGCCGCTGATTTGATGCGCAAGCTCACCGACATGACCGGGTTGGAACTGGGCGCCGGTATGGAAGCGGCGCTGCAGCGCATGGCACGCGGTGAGGACCCGCAGGCGGTGGAAGCCGAAATGGGAGACCTGCTGGAAACGGAAGACCCCTTCGTCCTTCCGGAAAAAAAAGGCAAAGGGGGCGGTACGCTCAGGCGTTCGCCCATGAGGGACGAGACCCTTTACGACCTTTAAGGGTTTTTAACTGGCTGTGCATGTCAGTGACGCCTCGAATGGCCGCTTAAATTGAGATTGACAAAATCGATAGGCGTGGTTAGGTTCGACGACTGAATTTTTTTCGAAGGTTGCGGTCCTGAATTGTTCAGGGCTCAATTTAATGACCAAGGAGGATGCTATGCTTGAGGTCACACCGCCGGCAGTCGAACAAATTGCCGAGTATTTTAAGGGTAAAGATGTCAAACCCATTCGAATTTTCCTTAATGAGGGCGGGTGAGGGGGCCCCGGCTTGGCCATGGCTCTGGATGAGCCTTCCAATACCGACAGCTCTTTTGACATCGACGGTTTTCAATTTATCGTCAACACCGAATTCCTGGAGAAAGCCCAGCCCATCAAAGTCGATTTTCACATGTACGGGTTCAAGCTGGACTGTGGTATCGACTTCGGTGCCGGTTGCACCAGTTGCGGTACCAAGGGCTCCTGTTGCGCCTGATCCAACCCGATCGTTATTCTAAAAAGGTGGTCTGATTCGGGCCGCCTTTTTTTTTGCTGCGACCGGCAGGGCGCGCATGCATTGCCGCCCGGCCCTTGAAGAGACCGAATCGCGTGAGCGACGTGAATCACGACCACAGCTTTGGCCAAGACCGCAAACTGCCGGGGGAAAACCGCACCCTCGTCGTCATCCTGATTACCGCGCTCATGATGGTGGTGGAGATTGTAACCGGGATACGCTTCGGCTCTATGGCCCTGCTGGCCGATGGCCTGCACATGGCTTCCCACACGGTGGCCCTTTCCATTACCGTCTTTGCCTACGTATATGCCCGGCGACATTCCCACGACGCGCGCTACAGTTTCGGCACCGGAAAGGTGAACGCCTTGGGTGGCTTTTGCGGTGCGATCCTGCTGGCGGTGTTCGCGGTGATGATGGCGGTGGAGAGCGTCATCCGGCTGGCCAATCCGGTAATGATCGCCTTTGACCAGGCGATCGTTGTGGCGGTGGTCGGATTAATGGTCAACGGCATCTGCGTGCTGATCCTGAATCACCGGCCTGAATCGCATCACGACCATGGCCCGGTTCATCGGCCGCAAACCGGGTACCCGGATGCGGCCCCTTTCCACGACCATAACCTGCGCTCCGCCTATCTGCATGTCCTGGCCGATGCCCTGACCTCGTTCCTGGCCATTTTCGCTCTCCTGGGCGCCAAGTATGCCGGTTGGGTTTGGATGGACCCTTTTATGGGGATCATCGGAGCGCTTTTGGTGTCGCGCTGGTCCATTGGTCTGCTGGTGACCACCAGCCATGTGCTGCTGGACCGTCAGGCAGCGCCTGAGCTTCGCCAAAAAGTGGTGGAGAGCATCGAAAAAATGGGCGACAGCCGGGTGGTGGACCTTCACTTCTGGGCGGTGGGGCCCGGGATTTATGCGGTAATCGTCTCTTTGACGACGGACAGGCCCAACTCTCCCCAATACTATAAAGAACGGATTCCTTCCGATTTGAGGCTGGTGCATGTGACGGTTGAGGTGACGCGACCCTAACTCGTGTCCATCCAGAAACGAGGAATTTGGGTTCCGATCAAGGCATGCGGAAAATTCTACCCCAGGCGCCCTGAAAGAAGTGCCCCTGGGGTGCATATCGTTGATATTCCGAGGATAAAATTTTGAGTATAATGCAGATGACGGTCGCCTTGCCAAGCCGTCAAATTTGTATTGACATCTTTACAGATATAGGGCATTGGGACTGTAATCATCCATTCACCCCCTGAAAACAGGACCGATCCATGCTCAACACCCGTTCGCCGATCCCTTTGTACCATCAACTGGCCGACATCTTGTTGGCAGGTATCCGTAGCGGTGATTATCCGCCGGGTTCACGGATTCCGTCCGAGCCTCAGTTGGTCAAGGATTTTGGCATCGGCCGGCCGACCGTGCGTCAGGCCATCGATGTCTTGGTCCGCAAGCGCCTGCTGACCCGGCGGCGGGGTTCGGGCACTTATGTAAACCCACGGGCACAGGCGGTTGATCTGTTCTCCTTCGGTGGAACCAGCGCCGCTTTCCACAAACAGGGGCTGGTCGTGGATGTTCAGGTGCGTCAACCCCCGACCAGGATCCAGGTCGCCGATGATCTGGAAAACCCCTTTGCCGGAGCAACGGCCTTCTTTTGTTCCCGGGTCAGCCGTGTCGACGGTGCGCCGGTCTTGTTGGAGGAGATCTATCTCCACGCGCAACACTTCGACGGTATTGAGCGAATCGATCTGGTGGGGCGCTCCCTGTCGCAGGTGGCGGAAACCCGCTTTTCCATGCGTCCGGTGGCGGGGCGGCAGACCTTTCGCATCGGGTACCTCGATGGCGAGAAGGCCAGGATCATGGCGGTAACGGTTCAGACGCCGATCCTGGAGGTCCGTCGGTCGCTGGGTTTCATTCAGGCCGGCGACGCCGTCTTCTCAATTCTTTACTGCATTACGGAACCTTTTGTTTTTTCTCAGCAGATCGGAGGCTTGCAGCATGAATAACCGCGGCTATTTCGGCCGTTTCGGGGGGGCCTTTCTGCCCGAGATCCTGGTTGCGACCTTTGATGAACTGGAAGGGGCTTTTACAGCGGCCAAAAGTGACCCCGCCTTTTGGCAGGAATACGAGCAGCTGATGTCCAGCTACTCGTGCAGACCCACGCCACTGACCTATGCCGAAAATCTGACCCGCCATTTCGGTGGGGCCAGGATTTTCATTAAACGCGAAGACCTGAATCATACCGGAGCCCACAAAGCCAACAACGTCATGGGGCAGGGGCTGTTGGTCCGGCGCATGGGAAAGCAACGGGTGATCGCCGAAACCGGGGCCGGCCAGCACGGAGTAGCCACGGCCACCATGGCTGCCCGGTTCGGCCTTGACTGCACCATATACATGGGTGAGGTGGATGTTGCACGGCAACGCCCCAATGTTTTCTGGATGGAACAGTTGGGGGCCACCGTGGTTTCGGTGACCGACGGGACCCGAATACTCAAAGATGCGATCAATGCGGCCTTCAGGGATTGGGTGTCCCACATGGATTCCACCCACTATGTACTGGGGACCGCCTGCGGGCCCCACCCCTTTCCAGAAATGGTCTCCTGGTTTCAGTCCATTGTCGGCCAGGAGGCGCGCCGACAGGTATTGAAGCTTGCCGGGCGGCTGCCTTACCGGGTCTACGCCTGTGTGGGCGGCGGTTCCAATGCCATCGGATTATTCAGTGGGTTTTTGGAAGACGATGTCGAACTGGTTGGGGTTGAGGCCGCCGGTCGCGGTTTGACCTCCGGCCAACACGCCTGCCGGCTTTGTTCCGGACACGGCCGGGTCGGTGTAGCCCAGGGCTACTGCACCTTTTTCCTCCAGGACCCGGACGGCCAGATGCGCGAGACCCACTCCATCGCAGCCGGCCTGGACTACGTGGGCGTCTCTCCCATCCTGGCCGACTGGAAAGAGACGGGTCGTGTTCGCTTTGAAGGGGCCACGGACAGCGAGGTACTGGCCGCGGTGTCCTTGACCATGAAAAAAGAGGGGCTGATACCGGCCCTTGAGTCGGCGCATGCCTTTGCCCGGGCCTTTAAGGAGGCCCCCACGATTCCGCGGGACGAAATCATTCTCATCAACCAGTCCGGCCGGGGAGATAAGGACATATTCACAATTGCCGAGGCCTTTGATGATCCCAAATGGAAACAATTCATCATTGAAAAGGCGGCCCATTATCATGCTTGAGTCCTATATTCGCGATCGGCTCAAACGCAAGAAAATCCTGTTGATGACCCATATTGTTATCGGCTATCCCTCCCTCGAGGCTTCCAGGGAGATGGTGCGCATCATGGTTGCGGCGGGTGTGGATCTGATGGAACTGCAGATTCCCTTTTCCGAACCCATCGCCGACGGCCCCGTGATTTTGAAAGCCAACCAGCAGGCCCTGTCCAACGGGGTGACGGTGGGTCAGTGCCTGGACTTCGGACGGGAGATGGCCCGGCGGTTTCCAATCCCTTTTTTGTACATGACTTATTACAACATACCATTCACCTACGGGGTGAGCCGGTTTGCCGACCATATGAAAGATGCGGGTCTTCGGGGAGCCATTGTCCCCGACCTGCCCCCGGAGGAGGCTGCCGATTACCTCGGAGCCATGGTGCCGAGAGGGCTCTCTCCGATCTTCATTTTTTCTCCCACTTCCTCGGCCACCCGCATGCAAACCATTGCCCGGGTGGCGGACGGCTTTGTCTATTGTGTCGCCCGTAAAGGGGTCACGGGCGATCAGACCGAATTTTCCCAGCGGATCGACCCATACCTGGGGCGCTGCCGGACGGCGACGCCCCTTCCCCTGGCAGTGGGGTTTGGGGTCAGCAACCAGCGGGATGTGGCGTTTTTGGTCGGGAAGGCGGACATTGCCGTGATTGGAACCCAGGCAATCAAAATTATTGATGGCCACGGCTTGGCGGCCTTGGGCCCATTTGTCGGGCAGTTGACAGCCTGATTCCGCCGCGCCGCGGCTGACCAAGACGCGACGCCGCTTGAATCGCGGCTACTCGACAATCTCGAGTACCGCACGCTTTTTAAGTTTGGAAGAGACGGCGTCAAGAATAGTTCGCATGGCCTGAGCGGTTCTGCCTTGTCTGCCGATCACTTTTCCAACATCTTCCTTTGCCACGCAGAGTTCCAAAACGGTGGTTTGGCTTCCCTGCACTTCCGATACCATAACCTGCTCGGGCCGATTCACAAGTGACTGCGCGATATGGATGATCAGTGCTTTCATCAGATTTTCTCCTCTTGTGGGTTACCCGGTTATGAAGTGTCTTGGAATTAGGACAGAACCTATCCAAAACGGTCAGAAACCACAATACTAAAAAGTTGTCTATATACTACCTATCTAAAACAAGTGGTATTGTGAATCTCCAGAGGTGACAATTTCCTGCTAGAGCGATTGGATGGCTGCGTCCGGAGCGTCTCCAACCGCCCGGGCGATTTGACCGGTAAAAAATCAAATCAACACCATTATTTCACCCTCTGCGTGGTGATACATCGACCCATGATCCCTTGCAGTGGGGTCGAAAGAGGTTATTATAACGGTTGGACAATCGGCCTAAAAGGCCGGGTAACCACCTGCTGCGGAAATGGTTCCGCCCGGTACGTTTGAGTATCAAACCCGCTGAGGGATGATGAACTGCTGCCGATACGGTTTGCTCTTTCTTCTGGGAGCCTGGGTTTTGGTTTCATGCAGCCCATTTCAACCGGCGGTCATGCCGGATGCGGCAGGCAACCTTCCCGGCACCTACGCACTATACGGCGAAGCGTTAAAACCCGAATCGCCCTGGTGGGTATCCTTTGGTTCGGCCGAGCTCAACCGCTTGATCGACGGTGCACTGGCTGACAGCTTGACCTTGAAAGAGGCCTGGAGCCGACTGCAGCAGGCCAGATCGTTGGCCCTTCAGGCCGGTGCGTTGTCGTACCCGGACCTGACGGCCACCGGCTCTGTGGAAACCTCCCGCCTCCGAACGGATGGCGGATCAGCTGGTTCGCAAGGGGAGGCGCGCTACACGGTAGGTCTTTTCAGCACTTACGAACTGGATCTGTGGGGCGGCATTCATAGCCTACGCGAGGCCGCCCGAATGGATGTGAATGCCACCGAGGCGGATCGTCAGACCGCCGCCATGACGCTGACAGCCGAGGTGGGCGATCGCTGGGTGCAGATCATCTCCCAGCGGCTGCAAAAGGCACTGCTTGAAAAACAGGTAGCGAACAGTTTAATCTTTCTGGAACTGATCGAATTGCGTTTTCGCAATGCCATGGTGTCCGCCTTGGATGTTTTCCAGCAGAAGCAAGTGCTGGCTGGCCTGCGGGCCCGAATGCCGCTGATCGAGGCCGATATTCAGCTGCTGATGCATGAACTGGCGTTGCTGCTCGGCCAGTCGTCGCGGACGGATCTGGATTTGGTGCAGATGACGATGCCGGTCCTCGGTGCGTTGCCGCCGTTGGGTCTGCCGGTCGATTTGCTGGCTGACCGACCCGATGTGAGGGCCGCCGGCATGCGGTTAACGGCTGCCGAATGGCAGTTGGCCGCCGCGCGTGCCAACCGCCTGCCCGCCCTGCGGTTGAGCGCCGGCGCCCAATACGGACGCAGTGATCTGAGCCTGCTTCTGGATACCTGGTTTCTGAGTCTCGCGGCAAATCTGACCGCACCGCTTTTCGACGCAGGCCGCCGGGCGGCGGAGGTCGAGCTGAGACGGGCCCAGGTGGATGAACAGCTTTGGGGCTATCGCCGGGTTGTGTTGACCGCAATCAACGAGGTCGAGGATGCCTTGGTGCGCGAGGCCCGCCAACGGGAACATATCGAGGGGCTCGAGTCCGTGATGGCGGCCGCCCGTCAGGGGCTGGAGGAAGCCCTCGGCAGATATCGACGGGGATTGAGCGACTATCTTCCTGCACTTACGCAGCTGATCCTCGTCCAGGAGCTGGAAAGGGATCTGATCCGGCAGCAGGAGGTCCTGGTCCGATATCGGATCCAGCTTCACCGGGCGCTGGGGGGCGGTTGGACCGACAGAGTGGATGCGCCGGTGGAATCCGCTGCGGCAGAAGCTTTAGGATAGGACGCAATGAGCGATAAAATGGATAAACACCCCGAAAGCATGCCGGTTGCCCGGTCCGGCCGCAAATCCTGGATCTGGACCCTCTTGGCTTGCATCATCATCCTTGGAGTGGGTATTGCCGGTGCCAGGACCTTCACCAAAACCGCTCCCCAGGCCCAACGGCGTCCACCGGAGCGAACCGTTGCTCTGGTGGAGACCCAAGCGCTTTTTCCCGATACCCATCAGGTGCGCGTGACCGCCATGGGATCGGTTATTCCAGCCAAAGAGATGACCCTCCGGGCCCGGGTGCCGGGGGCGATTCTATCCATGCATCCGGAATTCGTTGAGGGGGGGGTAGTGCGTGCCGGTGAAACGGTCTTGAAGATCGATCCCCAGGATTATGAGCTGGCGCTTGCCCGCAAGCACAGCGCGGTGGTCAATGCGGAGTATGAACTCCAGGTTGAGAAGGGCTACCAGGAAGTCGCTCGACGGGAGTGGTCGCTTCTGGGTCCCGGGCAAGGCGACCCTGCTGTCGGAGAGGACCTGGTTCTTCGAAAACCTCACCTGGCCAAGGTCCAATCCGATCTGGCCGCAGCGCTGGCCGAACTGGAGCAGGCGAGATTGGATTTGTCCCGCACCGATGTGGTGGCACCCTTCAACGCCGTTGTCCGCAAGCGGCATGTGGCGATCGGGTCCCAGGTCTCCAGCCAGGAGCCCCTGGCCGAGATGGTGGGAACCGATGTTTACTGGATTCGGGTGACCCTTCCCGTGGATCAGCTGGCGTGGATTCGCATCCCTCGGAGCCAAGTGGAAACGGGTGCCGCGGTAACTGTTTTCGACCGGGGTGTCCAGCGGCAGGGCACGGTACTCCGGCTGCTTAGTGACCTGGAGCCGGATGGACGCATGGCCCGTGTTCTTGTCTCCATCAAAGACCCGCTGGGTTTGCAATCCAAGGCCCGGGGAAGTGTCCCGCCCATGCTGCTCGGTGATATGGTGCGGGTGGAAATCCAGGGATCGCAGTTGCAGAATGTTTTTCGCATTTCCAGAAGCGCCCTGCGCGACAACACCACCATCTGGGTTCTTTCCGATGACGATACCCTCAGGATAATACCGGTGGAGACACTCTGGCGCGACGCCGACCATGTGCTGATTCAAGATGGCATTCGTTCGGGCCAGCGGCTGATTGTAACGGACCTGACCACACCGGTCAACGGAATGCCGCTGTCGGACGCTTCAGCCGGAAAAAGAGAAGCCGACGTCATCCCTAACCCGGACGATTCTGCCGACAATGGATAACCCCGGTCCAAACCCACCACTGCGGGACGATCGCCCCAACCGAGGCCCCATTGCATGGATGGCCGGCCGCAGTGTAACCGCCAATCTGCTCATGGTTGTCCTGCTCGTGGGTGGTTTTCTCTCTTCCGGTCAGATAACCAAGGAGGTCTTCCCCGATTTCGAACTCGATTTGGTGGATATCACCGTCGCCTACCCCGGTGCCAGTCCCGAGGAGGTGGAGCAAGGCATTATTCTGGCCATTGAAGAGGCTGTGCAGGGAGTTGAGGGGGTCAAACAGGTGACCGCAGTGGCCAGCGAGGGTTCCGGGCGGGTCAGTGTGGAGATCTTCGAAGGGCAAAACATCCAGCGCATCGCCCAGGACATCCAGAATGAAGTGGACCGGATCACCTCTTTCCCCGATGAGGCCGAAGCGCCCCGGGTCGTCATCGCTCAACGCAAACGCTACGTGGTCTCCCTGGCCCTTTACGGCGATCCGGGGGAAGTCCTGCTGAGGGAAACGGCCGAAACGATTCGCGACCGGCTGCTTCAGGACCCGGGGATTACCCAGGTCGAGCTTGCTGGGATCCGCAACTACGAGATCAGCATTTCCGTGCCCCAGAAAAACCTGCGGGCTTTCGGGTTGACCCTCGAAGAGATCGCCCAGACCATTCGGCGAGCGGCGGTGGAACTTCCCGGCGGCAGCATCAAGACCGACAGTGGTGATGTGCTGGTGCGCATGAGAGAGCGCCGGGACTTTGGGCGTGAATTTGAGAAGATACCCATTATAACCACCGCCGACGGCACCGAACTGCTGTTGTCCGACATCGCCGAAGTGGTGGACGGGTTTGAGGAGATCGACAGTTATGCTTCCTATAACGGCCGGCGGGCGATCCTCATCGACGTCTACCGGGTAGGCAGCCAGACGCCCTTGAAGGTGTCCGCGGCCGTTCGGGAACGGGCGGCCGAAATTGCGGCTGACCTGCCGCCGGGACTTTACCTGGACCGGCGCAACGACTTGTCGGACATTTATCGCCAGCGCTTGGAATTGATGCTGCGCAATGCCTACCTCGGGCTGGCCCTGGTGTTCATCCTGCTGGCCCTGTTTCTGGAGCCGCGGCTGGCCTTCTGGGTCAGCCTGGGCATTCCCATTTCAATCCTCGGGTCGTTTCTGTTCCTGCCGGCGGCCGGGGTGAGCATCAACATCATCTCCATGTTTGCGTTTATCATCACCCTGGGGATTGTGGTCGATGATGCCATTGTGGCCGGCGAAAACATGTATCACCATCACCAGATGGGGAAACCGTGGCTTCAGGCGGCGGTGGACGGGACTCGCGAGATCGCCATGCCGGTGACGTTCAGCGTCCTGACCAACATTGTGGCCTTTGCGCCTCTGTTTTTCGTATCCGGTATGATGGGTAAGGTTTTCAATCAGATTCCGGTTGTGGTCATCGCTGTATTCGCCGTGTCCCTGATCGAAAGCCTCTTCATTCTGCCGGCCCACATCGGCCATCGCAAGTACCGTCCGGAAAGCGGGCTTTTCGGATGGATTTTCCGTCGTCAGCAGGGTCTCAGCCGTCGGTTTTCCCATTTTGTTCAATTCCGCTATGGTCCTTTGCTCGATCTGGCGTTGCGTCACCGCTACATGGTCATCAGTATCGGCGTCGCCGTGTTGTTGCTCACTTTCAGTTATGTCAAAAGTGGGCGAATGGGGTTCGATTTGTTTCCCCGAGTTGAGTCCGACTACGCTATCGCCACGGCGATCCTGCCACCTGGCGCCGCTTTGCAGGCAACCGAGGCGGTGCAGCGCACCCTGGTGGAAACCGCCCAGCAGCTGGCGGCTGAAAACGGCGGAAAACAGCTGGTGGAGGGTATTTTCGCCGAGATTAATGACAACCGCTCCGAGGTCCGCATTTATCTCACACCGCCGGATGTGCGCCCCCTTTCCACAATGGCCCTCACCGACTTGTGGCGCGATCGGGTGGGTCAGCTTCCCGGACTCCAATCCCTGAGGTTCGAATCCGATGCCGGCGGGCCGGGTCGGGGTGCGGCCATCGCCGTGGAGCTGAGTCATCGCAGCGTGGAGACCCTGGCCCGGGCCAGCGCCGCCGTGGCGGAAGCGCTGCGGTTTTTCCCCAATGTAACCGATATCGATGACGGCTACTCACCGGGAAAACAGCAGATTGACTTCACGATCCGCCCCGAGGCGCGTATGCTGGGCCTGCGGGCCGAGGATGTGGCCCGACAACTTCGGCATGCCTACTTCGGGATCGAGGTCCTGCGCCAGCAGCGGGGACGCAGCGAAGTGAAGGTCATGGTGAGGCTGCCCAAGGATGAGCGGGTCTCCGAGTACAACTTGGAGGAGATGGTTTTACGAACGCCGGCCGGCGCTGAGATTCCCCTGCTGGAGGCGGTCAACATCCAACGTGGTCGGGCTTATGTATCCATAGAGCGGCGCGACGGTCGGCGGGTGGTGACGGTGACCGCCGATGTCCGTCCCCGCAGTCAGGTCGATCTGGTTTTGGGCTCCCTCAGGGCCGAGGGTCTGCCGGCGCTGCAGGAGAGATACCCCGGCTTGGCCTACAGCTTCGAGGGCCGCCAGGCCGAGCGACGGGACAGCATGCGCAGCCTGGCGCGGGGGTTGATGCTGGCGCTGCTGGTCATTTACGCCATGTTGGCCATTCCCTTTAACAGCTTCATTCAGCCGCTGATCATCATGGTTTCCATCCCTTTTGGTATCATTGGTGCGGTGCTCGGCCATATCATCATGGGTTACAGCCTCAGTGTCATGAGCACCTTCGGTGTGGTGGCGCTCTCGGGTGTAGTAATCAATGGCGCGCTGGTACTGATCGATTTCGCCAATCGGCAGGGGATGCAAGGAGCGACCTGCTACGACGCCATTCATCGTGCCAGTCTTCACCGTTTCCGGCCCGTCGTGCTGACCACCCTCACCACCTTCGGCGGCCTGGCGCCGATGATTTTCGAAACTTCCCGCCAGGCGCGGTTCTTGATTCCCATGGCAGTTTCCCTGGGCTTCGGCATCCTTTTCGCCGCACTGATTACGCTGCTTTTGGTACCCTGCTTATATCTGGTGGTGGAAGATCTGCGCCAGGCGATGGGCCTGTCCAAAAGCTGCCGTGCAAACCCTTAGGAGAGCCGGGGATGTCAGCCTCTGATTCATGCAAGCGCTGTGGCAGCTGTTGTGAAAAGGGCGGGCCGTCCCTGCACGGGGACGATCGACCCCTGGTGGATGAGGGTCGGATTGCGGCTCGCAGTCTGTTCACCATCCGGCGGGGCGAACTGGTTCGGGAGAATATCAAGGGCGCCCTCACATCACTGGCGCAGGAGCTTATCAAAATCAAGGGCCAAGGGGCTGGTTGGACCTGTCTATTTTACGACCGGCAGGTACGGGGGTGCGGCATCTATGACTATCGCCCTTTGGAGTGCCGGGTGCTGAACTGTCGGGATACCCGGCGGATCCGAGCGGTTTACGATACCAACCGGTTGCGGCGACAGGACCTGCTGTCAGGCGTCGAAGGGTTGTGGGAAATGATCCAGACGCATGAACAACGCTGCAGTTACGAGGGGATCAGTGCGCTCCTGGCCGAAGGAAGCAGCGGGCAAAAAGTGAAACGGCAATCTGAGATCCTTGAAATCATTCGATTTGACATCCATCTGCGCCGGCTGACGGTGGAAAAGGCAGGGCTGGACATCCGGTTGCTTGACTTTGTTTACGGACGCCCGCTCACCGACACCATCAAGATGTTCAACCTCAAGCTGGTTCGGCAACATGGGGCCTATGCCCTGGCGCTGGAGCCCGGGTGCTCTCAAAAGGCGCCGATATTTTGAACCGCGATAGCGAGCGCATTCCCCGCGGCTTGCCGCGGGGAGGGTTCACTGTTTGCCACGGGGCGGCCAACCTGCTATACGCTTCACGGTGCGCCTGTCTGCCCGTTGCAAACCCGGTGCGGGCTGTTTTTTTAAAAAAAAGGTTCGACAGGTGAATTGATCAAACAGGAGGGAATGATGAAAATCGGATACACGTTTAGTCTGATGCTTTTCCTGGCGTTGGGTGCGCTTTTCGCCACTGCTGTCCCGGCTCAGGAGATCAGCGTAGCCGAAGCAGTCATCGCTCAGGAGGTGGTGGACCGGACGCCCTTGGGGGTCGGTGACGTTATTTCTGCCGGGATCGAGCGGGTGTATTGCTTTACCCGTATCGAGGGTGCCCGGGAAGAGACGGAGATTACCCACAACTGGTACTACAAGGGCGCCCTGAAGGCATCGGTGGCTTTGCCGGTGCGTTCGCGTTCATGGCGAACCTGGAGTTCAAAAACCTTGTTGCCGGAATGGACCGGCGAGTGGATGGTTGAGGTGCTTTCCAAAGACGGCACCCCCTTGGAGAGCCTCATCTTCTTTGTTCAGTAGCCGCTGTCGTCGATGGGGGCGGCGCCGGCCATGCACCTGTTGACCGCTGCCGGGTCAAGCCGGGCGCCTTATTCATTCAGGTTGGTGAGTACCGGTCCACTGCAGTAGATTTCAGGCCGCCGGTGGGGCAGGAAGTAGCGCATGCGGTGCTTGCGCACCCGATCGATCTGATCGGTTGTCAGGTTGGCGACCAACATGCCTGCGTTTCCTGACAGATGGGCCGCGATGACATCGCCGGAGGGTGAGAAGACCACAGCATTGCCGGGAAAGGAGAGGCCGTCTTCGTTGTCGCCGCTCTGGTTGCAGGCCACCACGAAGAGACCGTTGTCAAAGGCCCGGGCGGGCAAGTGGCGCATCCAGGAGCGGTGCTTGTCCAGCGCCCGGCCCCGTGGGGAGGCGTGGGGGAAAAAGATCACGTCGGCACCGGCCACCGCCATTTGGGCGGAAAGCTCGGGGAAGTGGGCGTCATAGCACAACTGGATGCCGAATCGAAGCGTTGACCAAACGAAAACCGGTAGGCTTTCACCCGCGACGAATCGCCGGGCTTCGGGCGGGGCCAGGTGGAGTTTGCGGTAGGTTCCGCTGCGGCCTTCGGGCGTGATCACCATGTGGCTCGCATACCGCCTTCCGTTTGCGCCCCATTCGGCAAAGCCGACCAGCAGGACCATCTCTTGATCAATTGCCAGACGGGTCAGCGCCTCAATCTCCGGTCCCTGGGCGGCTATAGCATGCTGGCCACACACGTCACGGTTGCTGTAGCCGGTAAGATTCATTTCCGGAAAGCAGACCAGCCTGGCCCCTTGTTTGCGGGCTTGAACCGTCCAGTGGCGGGTTTGCTCCAGGTTGTGCTTCAGCTGTCCCACGGGGCATCGACAGACTACCGTCGCGATGCGCAGATCGTTCAGCATGCCTGAATCACCCGGATCTCCAGCTTGCGGGTCCGGGGCCCATCAAACTCACAGAAAAAGACGCCCTGCCAGGTCCCCAGCACCAGCCGAGCGTTTTCCACGACGATGGTTTCCGACGATCCGATGATGGAGGCTTTGAGGTGGGCGGGGGAGTTGCCTTCCAGATGGCGGTACGCCTCATCCCAGGGCACCATTTGGTTGATCACCATCAGGATGTCCCGGCTGACGGCCGGGTCTGAATTTTCATTGATGGTTACGGCCGCCGTGGTGTGGGGCACGAAGACAACACACAGACCATCGGCCACCTGGCTGTCGGTCACCTGCTGTTGAATCCGGGCGGTGATGTCGATCATTTCCGTCTGGCAACGGGTCCTGACGGTAATATGCATGCCGAAAGCCTTCGTGTGGATTTCAACCCCCAGGCCTGGGGGTAAAAAAAAGGCCCCGCTTGGTTGTAAGGCGGGACCTTTTTAAAAGCTGAGGCGGGTTGCAGCTAAACACATCCGGTGGGTTTGGGCAGCCCGGCCATTTTACAGGCGCCCTTGCCGGGACCGGAGGGGAACAGCTCGTAAATGTGTTTCAGTTTAAAACCGGTCACCTTGGAGAGAACACGCACCATGGGGGCGATGCCGTTCTTCTCATAGTACTCGCGAAGCACGGCCACAACCGCTTTGTGCTCTTCGTTCAGTTCGTCGATGCCTTCCTCTTTCTTGACGTACTGAACCCACTCCTCCGACCAGTTGGCATAGTCATCAATGAAGCCGTCTTCATCCACCGTAAAGCTTTTTCCACCAAATTCGACTGTCGGCATGTTGCTTAATCCTCCTTTGACAAATTAGTTAGTAATTCCGGCTAACTGCCGTTTAATTCGACGCTTAGGGATTCCGTTTAGTATCGGATTACACGTTCAATGTCAATACGTAATCCTAATTTTCCGGGGTTGCAGAATGGTTTGAACCGTTGGCGCCTGGACGCAACGCCTAATATTCCCTGGGTGTCTGATTAATTTGGGCCAGGGTGAAGACCGGTCCGTCCTTACAAACCAACTCCTTGCCGACACCACAGCGACCGCACATGCCGAACCCGCATTTCATACGGTTTTCCAGGCTCATGATGATGTGGTCGTGCGAATAGCCAAGTTTTTCCAGCACCGGCTGGGTAAATTTGATCATGATGGGAGGGCCGCAGACAATGGCATAGGTGTCGTCACCGCCCGGGGGTGCCTTTTGCTCGGTGATGGGGGGAACGAAGCCCACGTTGTATTTCCAGCCGGGATCGCTGGTGGCATCTACGGTGATGTGCATGTTGATGTCGTCGCGTTTTTCCCAGGCCACCAATTCCTCCTTGTAAAGCAGCATGCCTGGTGAACGGGCCCCGTAAACCACGTCGATACTGCCGAATTTGGGCCGGTTGGCCGGATCGAGTATGTAAACGATGGATGAGCGCAGGGTGGTGAAAGCAAAGCCGCCGCCGACGATGAGAATGTTTTTCCCCTCCATCCGTTCCCAGGGGTAGCAGTTGCCCAAGGGCCCCCGCAGCCCCATGATATCTCCCACCTTCATGTTGTGCAGATGGGTGGTGACCACTCCGGCTCGGTTGACGGTGAACTTGACAAACCCCTTCTCAACGGGGGATGAGGCGATGCCGATGGGGATTTCACCCTTGCCGGCAATGGACAGCTCGGCAAACTGGCCGGCCCGGTAAGCGAACTTCTCTTCGTCGCCCGCGTTAAGAAAGACAAACGTGAAGGTCTTGAGGCTTTTGTCTTCAGCTTCGACGGTGATGTCGTCAATGCGAACCGGGTAGGGTAAATATGGGTTTTGCACGGGTACCTCCCTCCGTCAACTCTGAACGGCGCAGGCGTCTGCGGTTTTGAAGCGGTTCATTTGTGCGCACACCCGGCGGATGTCAATATTGACCGGGCACTGGCGTACGCACCGGCCGCAACCCACGCACATGATACCGGCATCGTACTTGTCCACGAAGTATTTAAGCTTGTGCATGAAGCGCTGCCGGACCCGCTGGGTCTTGTTGGATCGGGGGTTGTGTCCGGTGGTGTGGACGGTGAAGATCGGGAACATGCAGCTGTCCCAGTTTTTCATACGCACACCGGCGCTGCCGTGGACTTCGTCCTGGATATCAAAACACCAACAGGTAGGGCAGGAGAAGGTGCAGGTGCCACAGTTGATACAGGCGAAAGCGATGTCGTCCCAAAAGGGTGCGCCGTGAAGGGCCAAAAGATCGGCCGCGGCCAGGTTGTCGCTTTCGATGGTGGCAACGATGCGGCCTTCGGCGGCCTGCCGACCGGTTTCGAAGGCGGCGGCATCGTCGGCGTTCATTGTCCAGCCGGCGGTTTCGGCGAAGGCCTTGCCCTTATCCGATAGGATCTTTGCCAGGTAGGTGTCACCACGGTCCATTAGCAGCATGTCCAGCCCCTCTTCGTGATAGGGCCCGCAGCCGGCGGCGGTGCAGAAGCAAGTGGACAGGGGCGTGTCGCAGGCCAGCCCGATGAAGGTAGTGGCTTCATGGGCCTCGAGCCAGTATGGGTCCTTGACATCCGGCGTATCGAAGTTCAATCTCACCAGCAGCGTGGACTTGGCGTCGCAGGGCCGGATGCCGATGACGGCCCTGGGGGAGAGGTCCCTGACCACTGCCTTCATGATGTGGTGGTCCTCTCGGGATTCGTCCAGGGAGTATTCGAGCATATTTTCGGACTGAGGAAACAGCAGCGTTTTGGGAGAAAGTCGGGTATTGACCAGGTTTAAATCCGGCAGCTCTCCTTTATCCAGCGCTTTGAACTGGTGGTAGTCCTGCTCCTTAACCGGCCCGTAGAGCCGGTAGGCCTCGGCGGCGGCCGCCAACCCTTCAGCCCAGTCTTTCTTGTCAATTTTAACGAGGGTCATAGCGTTAACCTTTACAGCCTTGAAGGAAGTTGCAGGCGGGGCAACGGCACTCCCCGCAACCTGAGTCTTCACCTACTTGATGAAGGTCTCCGGATCATTGGTTTTGTAGACATCCAGGGCCGGACGCTGATCCAAGGACAGTCCGGCTTCCCATCCGAACTCCTCCTGGCAGTCCATTTCCAGCTTGCGTGTGAGCAGGCGCATGTTGATGCCCACCGGACAGGCTCGTTCGCAGGCGCCGCAGTCGGTGCAGCGGCCGGCGCAGTGGTAAGCGCGTAGAAAATGGAAGATGCGCACATCGATGGGATCCTGACCCTTGCCCACCCACTGGGGTTTGGATTCAT
Source organism: Desulfosarcina sp. (assembly GCA_046484885.1). Taxonomy (GTDB): domain Bacteria; phylum Desulfobacterota; class Desulfobacteria; order Desulfobacterales; family Desulfosarcinaceae; genus Desulfosarcina. Next base: position 23,917 of record JAWOIA010000019.1, read on the forward strand.
CCACGAAACAGGTGGGGCAATAGCACAGTGGACAGGCGTTGCGGCAGGCGTAGCAACGAATGCACGGCTGCAGCAGGTCATCGAAATAGTCCCGTTTCTCGGTTGCACTCAGCGCCTCGATGTCACGGATGTCCGCATAGCGGTCGATGTCCGTTTGCTCGGCCACCGGGTCGGCCACCAGTTCGTCGTATATCACCGGGTTGCGGTGCGTGCACAGGGCACAATTCTGCTGCAGCACCTCGGCCTTGTCGAAGAGGGCTTCCGCGTCGGCGGTTTTGACCTTGATGGTGGCTTCCGTTTCCGATACCTCCAGGATTTCGCCGGCCACCATGCGGCTGATCTTGCGCCGGTCGATCATTGCGCTGCAGGGAACGCCGATGATGATGAGCTGGTCGCGCTTGATCTTGTTTTCGATGATGTGGGTCACGATGTTGCGCGAGTCACACCCTTTGGCGACCACGGCCACTTTCTCTTTGCGGTCGGTGAGATAGTTGGCCAGGTTGATGCCGCAGTTGCTGTCCCACACCAGGCTCTCGACCGCTTCGGGCGTGGTGGCAAAGCAGGGCTCGTTCATCATGGGCAGGGTGCCCTTGCGGAACCCGATGACCATGTCCACCGCGCACTCCTTGAGCAGTCGGCCGGCAATCGCCTTTATTTTCTCAGTATATCCTAACATGTTAAGCTACCTTGGCCGTGTTTTTGGTGAAATGTTGGTTGGGCCCGATGGCTTTGACCTTTTCCGTCACCTCTTTGACCACCTTCACAAACTTGGTCGATTCCGCCGAGGAGATCCAGGAGAAGTGAAGGCGGTCCGGTTCCATTCCCATGAGTTCCATCAGGTTTTTAAACAGGGCGAATTTGCGGCGGGCATAGTAATTACCTTCCAGGTAATGGCATTCGCCGGGATGTCACCCGCTCACCCAGACCGCATCGGCACCCTCCCGCAGGGCTGCCAGGGCGAATTTCGGGCTCATGCGGCCGGTGCAGGGAATGCGGATTACCCGGATGTTGGCCGGGTACTGCATCCGACTGACCCCGGCCAGATCGGCGGCGCCGTAACTGCACCAGTTGCAGAGAAAACTGACGATTTTGGGTTCCCAGTCGGACATGCGCTTGTCTCCTTTGATTGGTCATTCGACCTTTGTTGCGATTGCGGTCACCCGGCATTTCCAGCCGGCGCGTGGTCAAACCGCCTGGTTCATGGCAAAGATCTGGGCGAAGATCTGGTCATTGTCAAACCCTTTCAGGCGAATGGCACCGGAGCGGCAGGATGCCACGCAGAGGCCGCAGCCTTTGCACAGGACCGGGTTGATCTGGGCCTTGCCGGCGTGCATACGGGCGTCGGCGGCGATGAATGAGGGTGCCGCGTAGGGGCAGATGTCAACGCAGACGCCGCAGCTGCTGCAGATGGCCGGCTCGGTCTCGGCCACGGTGCCGCTGGTGTTGATGGTCTTCTTGGCCAGCAGGGTGATGGCGCGCGAGGCGCTGGCCCGTCCCTGGGCAATGGCTTCGTCGATGGGTTTGGGGTAATGCGCCAGGCCGCAGAGGAAGACGCCGTCGGTGGCGAATTCACTGGGACCCAGCTTGGCATGCTTCTCAACAAAAAAACCGTCGTCGTTGAGCGGTACTTTGAAGTATTGGGCCAATCCGTCGTCCTTGTTGGGCAGAATGGCTGATGCCAGGGTGACCAGGTCGGCGGTGATCTCCATGGGCCGCTGCAGCACGTGGTCGGTAACGGTGATGCGGATGGTGCCGTCCCGGATGGTCAACCGAGGCTTGTCGTTCAGGCTGTGGCGGATGAAGATGACGCCGGCTTGGCGGGCTTGTTTGTATAAGTACTCCCGCTCGCCGTAGGTGCGGATGTCCCGGTAGAGGACGTAAACATTGAGATCGGGGTTGATTTTTTTCAACTCCAAGGCATTGTCGATGGCGTGGGTGCAGCAGACCCGGCTGCAGTAGGGCCGCTCGGGCTGACGAGAGCCGACACACTGGATGAACACCGCGGAGTGGATGGTTTTGAGCGCGGGGTCAGCGGCCATCAACTTCTCATCCAGCTCCAAGCTGGTCAGAATCCGCGGGTCCTGGCCGTAACTGTACTCATCGGGTTTGAGGGCGGTGCCGCCGGTGGCCACGATGGCCACCCCGTACTCCAATGCCTCCTTGGCGCCGGCAGTGTTCAGGGTCGATTTGAAGTTGCCTACAAAGCCTTCCACGTCTGTGATGCGGGTCTTCAGGTGGACATGGATTCGATCATCTTTTTCAATGGTTTGCACCAGTTCGGCGAGTTTCTCCTGGACGCGCTCACCGGCAGCGGTCTTAAAGATGCGGCGGGCGTTGCCCCCGAGCTGGTCGCCGGTTTCCACCAGGTGGGTGGTAAAGCCCTGGCTGGCCAAACTTTTTGCGGCGGTCATGCCGGAGATGCCACCCCCGATGACCAGCGCGGTCTGGTCGACGTCGAGCTGGGCCTCTTTCAGCGGCTGCATCAGGGCGACTTTTGAAACCGCCATGCGAACCAGGTCCTTGGCCTTCTGGGTTGCCAGATCCGGGTTGTTTTTATGCACCCATGAGTCGTGGTTGCGGATGTTGCACATTTCGAACAGGTACTTGTTCAAACCGGCGTTGATCAGCGTCTCTTGGAACAAGGGTTCGTGAGTCTTGGGTGTACAGGCGGCCACCACCACGCGGTTGAGGTTCTTCTGTTTGATGATCTGGCTCATGGTTTCCTGCGTATCCTGGGCGCAGGAGTATAAGTTGTCCGAAATATACTCAACATAGGGCAGGGTGGCCGCATAGTCCCGGACCTCCGGCACATTGACCACGCCGGCGATGTTGATGCCGCAGCGACAGACGAAGACACCGATGCGGGGCCGCTCCCCGATGACGTTGGTTTCCGGGACCACCTCCGGCTTTTGGGTCAGGGTGTTTCGCGCCTCGGCAAGGATTTCTCCAGCGGCTGATGCGGCTGCACTGGCATCCACCACCGACTGGGGGATATCCTTGGGCCCTTGGAAGGCCCCGCAGACAAAGATCCCTTTTCTGGAGGACTCCACGGGGGTGAAGACATCGGTCTTGCAGAAGTTGCCCGCCGTCAGTTCAATTCCCAGTCGGTTGGCCATGGCCACCACCTCCGGGTCGGTCTGCAAACCGATGGAGAGCACGATCTGATCGAAGGTTTCGGTTACCGTTTCGCCCGCTTCGGTGATATAGCGGATGCTCAGGTCATCGGATCCCGGAACCGGATCGATGGTGTGTACGCGACTGCGTACAAAGCGCACCCCCTTGGCTTTGGCGTTATCGTAGAACCGTTCAAAGTCCTTTCCATGGGTGCGCATGTCCATGAAAAAGATGGCGCAGTCCAGATCATACGGGGCGTGCTCTTTGGCGATCACCGCCTCTTTAATGGCGTACATGCAGCAGACCGACGAACAGTAGGCATTGTCGCAGCGATTCAGATCCCGTGAGCCGACACATTGGAACCAGGCGATCTTTTGGGGTTCCTTGTGGTCAGATGGCCTCACCAGGTGACCGCCGGTGGGGCCCGAGGCGGAGAGGATACGCTCCATCTCCATAGAGGTGACCACGTTGGGGTGGTTGGCGTAGTTGTAGGAATCAAATTTGGAGGGGTCAAAGGGCTGGAAGCCTGGAGCCAGAATGATGGAGCCCACGTTCAGCTCAACGATTTCATCCTCCATGGTGTGGTCGATGGCATCCACGCCGCAGAAAGCGGTGCAAACCTGGCAGCCGCCGGTTTTAAAGTGTACACAGACATCCCGGTCGATGACCGGGGTGTTGGGTATCGCCTGGGCGTATGGGACGTATACCGGCTTTCTGCCCTTGAGCCCCATGTCGTACTCCGAGGGGATCAATCTGGATCCCCGTCGTGAAATGACTTCCCTGATCTTATCCACGGTGATGTGGCCCGTGGGGCAGACCGAGGCGCAGGCGCCGCAGGCCATACAGACGTCCGTTTGCAGGTGGAACGGCGTGTCCACTTTCATTTCTACACCGCGGCCGGTGAGGCTAATGGCGCTGTTGCCCATCTTCTCGCACATGCGGGTGCACAGGCCGCAGAGGATACAGGTGTCGTTCTCCGCTTTGAAGCGTGGTTTATCGATGCCGTAAACGTGAGCCAGTTTTTGAAGCAGCGGAACCTCGGGGCAGCGGGCCAGCAGCATTTCAACGATCAATTTTCGGCCGGCGTGAATCGCCTCGGTGTCGGTTTTGACCTCCATGCCTTCCCAGACGGGGTAGTTGCAGGCGGTGACAAATCGGGTCCGGCGGCCATCAAAGAGTTCAACCGTGCAGATGCGGCACATGCCAGCCGGTTCCAACGCCTTGTGATGGCACAGGGTCGGGATTTCCACACCAGCCTTTTCAGCAACCTGGAGAATGTACTGCCCCTCTTCTGCCTGGACTGTCTTGCCGTTCAGCTTAAACGTGATCATCGGTTTTTCCCTTGCGTCTTATCGGATGGCAATGGCATCGAATTTACAGGCATCGTAGCAGATGCCGCATTTGATGCATTTCTCCTGATCGAGCCGATGGGGTTCTTTCTTCTCCCCGGTGATGGCCACCTGGGGGCATTTTTTGGCGCAGACCCCACAACCCGTGCAGGCATCCCCGTCGATTTCGTAGTGATACAGCGCCTTGCAGACACCGGACGGGCACTTTTTGTCCAGGATGTGGGCTTCGTATTCCTCCCTGAAGTAAAGAAGGGTGGTCAGCACCGGGTTCGGTGCCGCCGTTCCCAAACCACACAAGGAAAAGCGCTGAATCATGGATCCCAGTTCTTCAAGCAGCGCGATGTCGCCCTCTTTGCCCTTGCCGGCACAGATGTCGGTCAGAATATTCAGCATCTGCTTGATGCCTTCCCGGCAGGGGTTGCACTGGCCGCAGGATTCTTCTTTGAGGAAATCCAGAAAATAGCGGGCCACATCCACCATGCAGGTGTCCTGATCCATGACAATCATACCGCCGGAGCCCATGATGGAACCCACCTCGGCCAGACGCTGAAAATCCACCGGCAGATCGAGGAATCTTTCGGGAATGCAGCCACCGGCGGGTCCGCCGGTCTGGACCGCCTTGAATTTCTTCTTCCTGGGCACGCCGCCACCCAGGTCGAAGACGATCTCCCGCAGGGTGAGACCCATGGGAACTTCCACCAACCCGGTGTTGCTGATCTTGCCGCAAAGGCTGAAGACCTTGGTGCCTTTGCTGTGCTTGGTGCCCATACCGGCATACCAGGCGCCGCCCTTCATGATGATGGGCGGGATGTTGGCGTAGGTTTCGACATTGTTCAGGTTCGAGGGTCCGTCCCTGAATCCTTTTTCCACCGTGTGGACGTATTTGGCCCGGGGTCGTCCCACTTTGCCCTCCAAAGAGGCCATGAGGGCGGTCGATTCGCCGCAGACAAAGGCACCGGCACCGGTGGAGATCTTTATGTTGAAGCAAAAGTCCGTACCCCCGACGCCATCACCCAGCAGACCGTAGCTTTGGGCTTGTTTGATAGCGGTCACCAAGCGTTTCACCGCCAGGGGGTACTCGTTTCTAACGTAAATGTAGCCTTGACTCGAGCCGATGGCCACCCCGGCGATCAGCATGCCTTCGATAACGCTGTGAGGATCTCCCTCCAGAATGCTCCGGTCCATGTAAGCACCCGGGTCTCCCTCATCGGCGTTGCAGATAATGCTGCGCACGCCGTCATGTTTAGCGCAGGTGGCCCACTTGATTCCGGTTGGAAAGCCACCGCCGCCGCGTCCCCGCAGCCCCGAGACCTTCACTTCGTCGATGATCGCTTTGGGCTTCATGGTCGTAAGGGCTTTCAGCAGGGCGCTGTAACCACCCCGGGCAATGTACTCCTCGATGTCATCGGGGTTAATGTAGCCGCAGTTGCGCAAGGCGATTTTAACTTGCTTGCTGTAAAATGGGATCTCTTCGAGAAAAGGGATCCCTTCCTGGGGAGAGACCTGAGCCAATGGATTGTCGCTGCCGGTTTCCATGATGCCCACGGGCTTTCTCATCTGCCCGAGAATCCATTTTTTCTTTTCGAACAGGCCCTGCCGATAATCCTCGATGGCGTCGATGATCCTATTCGCGGTGATTTTTCTATAGATCACCCGAGGCTTGCCGTCGGCAATGATTTCCACCAACGGCTCTTGTTCGCAGAACCCAAGGCAACCGGTCCGCTGGATGTCGATTCCGTCGTCATCGGCAAAAGCCGCTGCAGCCTTTTCAAACGACGCCTGAGCACCGGCCGCAATGCCGCAGGAAGCCATGCCGATGTTCACCCGAATGGCTCCCGGACGGTAAATGGACCCTTTGGCCGCCTGGCATATGGCGTTTAGGTCCTCCACAGACTGGATTTTCATGGTGTTGGCCTCGTTCTTCATTATTCGTAATAATCCAGGACTTTTTGGACTTCATCGCTGGCGATCCGGGCGTGCATGTCATCGTTGATCTTAATGACCGGTCCGAGGCTGCAGCACCCGATACAACGGACGGATTCCAAGGTATATCGTCCGTCTTCGGTGGTCTGACCATCGGCAATATGCAACGATTCATGCAGTTGTTCGCGGACCCGTTCGGCCCCGCGAACGTGGCAGGCAGTGCCCAGACAGATGGAGATGATGTTTCTGCCGCGTGGTTCCAGGCTGAAGGTACTGTAAAACGTGGCAACTTCGTAAATTTTGCTGTAGGGGACCTCGATTTTGGCGGAAAGATACGTCAGAGCGGGCTTGGGGAGGTAGTTATAGCGGCGTTGCATGGCCTGAAGGATCATGATCAGGTTTTCCTTGTCCCTGCCGAACTCCTGATCAATCATGGTGTCAAGTTCTATAAAGTCCACCGCCTCGGCCGTTTCCACACCAATGGCTTGTGCCTCACTCATGTGCGATCTCCCAATAGAAATCATGCGTCTCGATACTCAATGAACGGAAAATGCGGATGTCAGGCGCTTTGCTGAATCACGGGGCAGTTTTCAACACAGGCACCACATCCGGTGCACAGATCCATCTTGATACTGCGGGCGCGCTTTTTGACTGTAACCTTAAAATTACCGGGGCTGCCCGTGACGCTTTCAAGGTCTGCGTAAGTGATCAGTTCGATGTTCAGGTGCCGGCCGACCTCGACCAGTACGGGGGAAATGATTCACATCGCACAGTCATTGGTGGGGAAGGTTTTGTCCAACTGGGACATTACCCCGCCAATGGAAGGGGATTTCTCGAGGAGATAGACATAATACCCTGAATTCGCCAAATCCAACGCACTCTGCATGCCGGCGATGCCGCCGCCGACAACCAGTACGGAACCCACTACATCCTTTGCCATCGTATCGCTCCCCTGTTGATGGATTTGTGCCCCCCAGACAGCTTCGACCGTTCATCAACACTGGCCCTGTTATCTTTCCAGGCGAGCATGAACCAAAAAATTTACCTAATGGAGTCAGGTAAGCTTGTCAATCAAATTCGATGGTTTTGATGGCGGGGCCGGCTGCTTTTTTGCGTATATGTTCAAAATGCAGCCGGTTAGATTTTGAAAATTTTTTCGAAAGCGCTACCGGTAAGGGGCCGGTGAACCAAAGAAAGGGCCGACCCCGCCAGAGATGGGGCGGGGCCGGCTAACGTGCATGGTCAAGCGGCCATTCGAATGGCCCGCTCGGAGGCGTTGCGGATCTCCTGGGGGGTGAACGGTTTGGGCAGGTAGTCCACGGCGCCGATGCGGGCTGCCTCCACGGCGGTTTCAATGCTGGCATAGCCGGTAATGATGATCACCTTGGCCTCGGGGTTTTTGGTCATGATGGCCCTGAGCAGTTCCAGGCCCGTGACGCCGGGGATACGCAGGTCCAGCAGGAACAGGGTGTAGGGTTGGGCCTGGATCTGCGCCATGGCTTCATCCCGGGTGACCGCCTGATCCACCTGGTAGCCTTTTTTGGCTAAAATTTTGCGGATGTTGTTATTGACCGCCACTTCATCGTCGATCACCAGGATCGTGGGTTGAGTCGGTACCGCGGTTGCTTTCAGGGACAGGGTCTCCTGGTTTTCAGCGGCGGCTAGTTTTTCCATGTTGGCCTTCAGGGTCGCATAAGGCATCTGCACCGTACCGTCGTAGACCAGATGGTCTATGTAAGCCTTGCCGGTGATCACGGCCACCTCATCATAGGAGAAAGGCATGTCCGGTGCGATGAGAGCGGCGGTGTCGGCTAGGGGCTCCTTAGCGACGGCCCGTTTGCGTTTGGCCAGTTGGGGGCAGGTGGCGGTCTTGGTGCCGGCCTTGCAGGTGGCGCCCAGCTTCTTGAATATGTCGCAGACCATGTTGCCCATCTCGCAAAACCCTTCCAGCGGCTCAGAGACGGTGATCGCTATGGTGGGCACGTCGGTTCGTGTGGCGCGGGCCGCGTAAGCCTCGCCGGTGACCTGGGCCACCTCATGGGCGTCAAAGGGAACATCCACATCAATGCGGTTGCGTTCGACCAGGCGGGCAACGTTGGCCTTCAGGTCTTCGTAATAGGGAATGGAAACGCCGTCGCTGCGCAAGTTGGTTATGTATTCGGGGCCGGACACGGCGAGCACTTCATCGTAATCGAAGGGCTGGTCGATACCAATCAGCCGTTTGGTATCCGCGCGTTTTGGGGTTGCGCCTTTTTTCTTTTTGGCCAATTGGGGGCAGGTGGCGGTCTTGGTGCCGGCCTTGCAGGTGGCGCCCAGCTTCTTGAATATGTCGCAGACCATGTTGCCCATCTCGCAAAACCCTTCCAGGGCAGCGGGCATTTTGACCTCAATTACCGGCATGTCCGAGGGCCCCAAGGTGTCGGCATACGCTCGGCCGGTGACCCTGGCCACCTCGTCGGTATCGAAGGGTATGTCCACATCGATGATGTCGATGGACTCGCGCTCCCGTTCAGATATTTTGGCTTCGACCCATCTGCCGGCCAGCGCGTTTTCGACGGTGGCACGCAGTTCGTCGGGGGTGAAGGGCTTGGGGATGTATTCCAGGGCGCCCATACGAATGGCTTTGACGGCGGTATCCGTGGAGGCGTAGGCGGTCATCATGACGGCACGGGTCACGGGCCACTCTTTTTTGACCATCTTCAACAACTCCAAACCGTTCATTTCGGGCATGAGGATGTCGGAAATCAGCAGGCAGAAAGACTCCTTGGCCATGATGGCCAGCGCCTCTTTGGCACTGGTGGCGTGCGTGACGGCATAATTGCTTTTTTTCAGGATCTTTTCCACATTTTTACAGATCTCCACTTCGTCATCGACGACGATTATTTTGGGCATTGTGCTCATCGGTTCCCCCTGTATGGTCTCTGTTGTGATTGACCGCGGCGGCGTTTTCTTCGCCCCAGCTTGTTGGAAACCTAATCAGCATCAAACATGCCACTTTTTTGTAAAAAAGTTAACCATTTGGAAAAATTGATCTATTTTTAACTGTTGACCCCCGGGAACGGCTTGGGTGTATAAGGAATGAATACATATGGCGCGCATTGTCCCGCCGGCAGGCGGCCGCAGGGAAGCAGCGCCGCTGGGTTGGCAGCCTTATGCCCAATAACTGTATTAAAAATTTATACAGTGTATGAAGAACGAATCAGCGATGCTTAGGAATGGTGATGCCGTGTTTTTTCATCATGTTTTGAAAGTTGGGACGCTGCATGCCCACGGCTTTTGCCGCTTGGGTGACGTTCCAGTCATGGGTGGCCAGAGCATTGGTGAGAAAGTTGCACTCCACTCGGGCCACGGCTTTTTGCCGGATCAGCGCCTTGACGGCTTTTAAGGCCTCATTGGTGGTGGGGGTGTTGTCGAAAAGGGTTTCGATATCGCTGATTTCACTCAACAGCGGCAGGTCTTTGAGGCCGATGGCCTCCTGCTCACACAGAATCACCGCCCGCTCCACCACGTTGCGCAGCTGGCGAACGTTTCCAGGCCAGCTGTATTCGGTGAGATGGCTTATCGCATCATCGGCAAAGCCAGTGATGCGCTTGTCCATCTTACGGCAGAACTGGTTTAGGAAATGATAGGCGATGGGCAAAATATCCTCCCGGCGTTCCTTCAGGGAGGGCAACAGGATGGGATAAACGTATATGCGGTAATAAAAATCCTGCCGGAAGGAGCCGGCGCGAACCATGGCTTCCAGGTTTTCATTGGTGGCAAAGATCATCCGCACATCCACCTTACGGCTGGTGGTACTGCCAACCGGCATGAGTTCACGGGTCTCTAAAAAACGCAGGAGCTTGCCCTGGACTTCCAAACCGATGTTGCTGATTTCATCTAAGAAAACGGTGCCCGTGTGAGCCTGCTCGAAAATTCCCGCTTTATCCTGGTACGCTCCGGTATAGGCGCCCTTTACGTGGCCGAACAGCTCGGAATCCAGCAAGTTGCCGGACAGGGTGCCGCAGTCCACCGCAAAAAAGACTTTTTCGGCCCGGCTGCTGTTGGCGTGGACGGCCCGGGCCACCAACTCCTTGCCGGTGCCACTCTCCCCGGTTATCAGTACGGTGGCGTCGGTGGGAGCCACTTTTTCGACCATGGATATGACTTTTCTGATTTTGGGGCTGCTGCCCACGAGTTGATGCTGGGTTCGATGGGACGGGCTCAACTCGCTTTTTAGCCGCCGGTTTTTCAAGCGGCTTTGGCGCGCCTTCAGGGCTTGGCCCACGACCGCCCGCAGTTCATGGGGGGTAAAGGGTTTGGGCAGGTAGTCGAACGCGCCCATTTTCATGACTTCTACGGCCGAAGATACCGTGGAGTAACCGGTGATGACGATAACCAGGGTGTCCGGGTAGGCATCCTTTATGCGGGCCAGCACCTCCATGCCTCCCAAGGCGCTCATCTTGAGGTCGGTGACCACCACCTCGAAGGTGTGGGAGGCCAGCATTTCCAACGCTTGGTAGCCGTTCAGGGCAAACTCGGTCCGATAACCCGATTTGGAAAGGATTTTGACGCAGCTGTGGCAGATATTGGGCTCATCGTCAACGATCAAAACAGAGGCGACGTCACTGGTCATGGTCGTTTTTTTATTCTGAGGGAAGCGTGATGACAAAGGTGGTTCCCTTGCCGGGCTCACTTTCCACCGCGATGTTTCCGCCGTGCTGCCCAATGATGCCGTGGGTGATGGCCAGACCCAGTCCGGTGCCGTTATCCTTGGTGGTGAAAAAGGGGTCGAAGATTCTGGTCAACCGGTTTTCGGGAATCCCTTCACCCGAATCGGAAACCGAGAGTTCGATAAACCCCTTTTTATCCGCTGGTCGGGTGTCAACCTGGATTCGCCCACCGCCCGGGGTCGCCTCCACAGCATTGAGAATGAGATTGATGATCGCCTGTTTGATCTGTCCCTTGTCGACCAGCACAGGTGGCAGATTCTCGGCAAGGTGGTGATCCAGGAAGATATCTTTGAAGGCCGCCTGCTTGTTGCTGAGGGCGATGCAGGCGGACACAATGTCATTCATGTCGTGAATTTTTTTATCGGGCTGATTCTGCCGGGCAAAATCGAGCAGGTTGGTGACGATTTTGCGGCAGCGCAGGGCTTCCTTGGCGATAATGGAAAGCTCTTGGTAGGTGGGGTCTTCTGGTTCAAGGTCTTCCTGGATCAGCATGGCCGTGGTCAGGATGGTGGTCAGGGGGTTGTTTACTTCGTGAGCCACACCGGCCGATAATTGCCCCACGGAAGCCAGTTTTTCCTGGCGCATCATCACCTTCTGGAAATTGATATCCTTGGTGATGTCACGCGAAATCTCCATGGCACCGACGACCTTGCCATCTTCGATCAGCGGATAGGTGGAGATGGAATAATAGATTTCCCGACCCTCCCGGTCCAAATGGATGTGGGTGGTCTGCGAGGGTTTTTCAGTTCCCAGGGTCTGGATCAGCGGGCAGGGGTGATTGTCGCCGGAACATGGGTTTTCCATGTGATGGGTGATCTTGTAGCAGAATTGACCGATGACCTGATCCCGCGTCAGGCCGAATTTTTGCAAAAAGGCGTCATTGGTGTCGATGATGCGAAATCGGTGGTCGATCATGATGACTTCCTCCTGAATGAGGTCATTCAGGGCGACACTGTATAGGGCGCGGGCCGTTCGAAGCTCCTGATGCGTTTTCTGCTGCATGGCCGAGACACGTGCGATTTCCCAGAAGAGTTGTGCGGTGCGGTTGGCGATGGTGTGAACATCCTTTTGGGTTTTGGCAAGAATGTCGTTGTAGATTTCGATCGAACCGGTCAGCTCAACAATAAGGTCGATATCCGCCATCTGGAAAAAGTCATCGTAATTGCTGGTGGTGAACAGACCTTCTTTTTTGGCGGCCAGCAGACCAGGCGCATCGGGCTTAATATCTGCCACGGCGACAATCCTGGGGTGGATCTCCTGAAAAGTGTGCTGCTGGAATACGTCCATGAGCTCCATGCAGCGTCTTCCGCCGCCTACGACTGCGATGTTCATTGATGGCTCTCCTGCTGAATGGCTTGATCAGATGATAGACGCACAGACTGTTTCATTCTATCTTCAGGATGGCGACATTTGTCAACAGGAGACCGTGGGGTGCAACGGGGCTGTGACCGGCATCAGGTGCCTTCGCGCACACGCCACCATAGCTCAAGGAGATCTTCCTTGGTGCTGCAGCCTCGACAATCGCTCATCTAAGGTTTAAGATCAGCGTGATTACTTTGCCCCCGACCCAGATCAAACCGCTCCGGTGGGACGATGAACAGGCAGCAGGCGATCAAAAAACCCAAGATCATTATCCTTGGCGGCCCAACCGCCTCGGGCAAGACCGCCTTTGCCATCCATCTGGCGCAGCAGTTCCAAGCTGAGATTGTCGGGGCCGACGCCATGCAGATCTACCGCCACATGGATATTGGAACAGCCAAGCCGACGCCGGCGGAACTGGCGGCGGTTCCCCATCACCTGATCGATATCGTGGACCCTGACCAGGATTTCGATGCCGCCCGTTATGCGGAGATGGCCTCGGGCGCCATTCGGCGGGTCATTGACCGGGGGCGCACTGTTTTTGTGGTGGGGGGGACCGGTTTTTACATCAAGGCCCTGGTTCACGGTCTATTCGAGGAGGGTCCGTCGAATCCGGCGGTTCGCCGCTACCTGGACCAGCAGGCCAGGTCCCAAGGGACCGCCGCCCTGCATCGGCGCCTGCAGGCCATCGATCCCGCGGCCGCCGCACGAATCCATCCCAACGACACCTATCGCATCACCCGGGCCCTGGAAGTCTGGCAAGTGGCCGGCGAAACGCTGACAGCTGTCCAGCAGCGCCACGGATTCAAAGAGCAGCGCTTCCAGACCCTGGAAATCGGCCTCTCCTGGCCCCGAGCGGTGCTGTATGACCGCATCGATCAGCGAATCGAGGCCATGATGGCGCAGGGCTTTGTGGACGAGGTGCGCCAGCTGCTGGCCAAGGGCTACGGCGGACAGCTCAAATCCATGCAGAGTCTGGGGTACCGGCACCTGGCGGCGGTGATTCGGGGCGAGTCCAGTTTGGCGGATGCGGTCAGCGCTTTGAAACGGGACCACCGGCGCTACGCCAAACGGCAGCTGACCTGGTTCGGCGCCCGGCGGGCCATCCACTGGCTGACCCCGGATCAAGGGAGGCTCGCCGCTGAACTGATCCGCGCGTTTCTCAAAGCGGATGTTCAGGGATCGGATAGGTGCGGCAGCCGACCCGCACAGCCAAGCCGGCAGCCGACTCCTCCAGATGAGGGGCCATGGCCATCAGGGCCCGATCGCTGAATTTGATCCGGTCGTCCCCCCGTTGCTGGTAGAGCCGATCGGCCTGCGTGAAAAGGTTTCGGGGGTCTAAAGGGATCGTTTCTGCGGTGTTCAGGGCCAAGCGCATGGGATCCGCCGGAATGACGTCCACAACAAACAAGGGGGTGTCCTCGAAGGGGAAATAGACCTTTTCGCGGATATCCCCGCGCACCTGGGTGAGGTAATAGCCATCCCGGTCCCGCCGGATGGAGCGGTTGAAATAGTCGATGATGCGCTTGTGTTCGAAGCGGCCGTGGCGATTGTGCCACCGGCCGTGACCGTCCATCCAGAAGACGGCATTCTCGCGGGGAATGACCACCTCGGGCAAAAGCGGTTCTGGCGAGTGGGATGGATCATCGTTCATGACGGCACGATAGTATCCAACTCAGGCCGAAAGTCAAGCGGTTATGCGCGTTGGGCCAGGGACCCTTCCCAGGCTCAGCCGTTCGAACCGAACGAGGTCAGAGGGTGCGCAGTCGGTAGCGAGGCAGGCGGATTTCGAAACAGGAACCGTTGCCGGGGGTGGAATCGACCTGGATGCTACCCCCGTGCAGGGTGATGACGTGATGGGCGATAAACAAGCCCAATCCGGTGCCTTGGGAACCTTTGGAGGAAAAAAACAGGGTGAACATCTTTTCCTGAATCTCCTTGTCAATACCCTCGCCGGAATCCCGCACCCTGATCACAACCCCCTGGTCACCATCGGAGCCGAACCAGATGTCCACCCCTTTCGGATGCGTTCCGGAGGCATTGACACACGCATCAATGGCGTTTTCCACCAGGTTGATCAAAGCCGCCTGCATCCAGTGGGGATCGATTTGAATGGTTCCGAGGTTCGAAGCCCGGGACAGGGTTAAGGCGACCCCGTGTTTCTCAGCCAAGGCACGCCCGGCGGCCATTAGCGCATCGGACAGGTGGGCCAGGGCTACGGTTTCATATTTCAACTCCCTGGATTTGGCGTAATACAATATTTGCAGCACCATCTTGCGGATGCGGTCCACCATTTCCCGGGTTTCGTCGACGGCCGCGGCAACCCTTGCGCCATCGTTGCGGGCCAGTCCGGATTCCAACTGGTATACCGCTCCGTCCAGCGCGGTCAGCATGCCCTTGACCCCGTGGGACATGGACCCCAACATCAATCCCAGGGAGGTCAGGTGGTCCTGGAGTTTGCGGATTTGGGTGATGTCGGTCGCCATTTCCATTACCTGGATGATCCGACCGGTTCGATCCCGGACGGGGGCGGTCCAAGTCAGAATGTTGAATTGGGCCCCGGTTATAGAGGTCACGACCTCTTCGGTCTGATGGGTTTGGCCGTCTTCGAAGGTTTTTGCCACTGGGCATTCCAGGCAGGGTGAATCGCGATGTTTGTAGATACGATAGCAATGACCGCCGATTTCGTCGCCGAAATGCTCTTTGAAGAGACGATTGGAGGCTGTAACCCGCAGCTCCCGGTCCTGGACGGTCAGATAGCAGGGCGATTCGTTGAAAAGCTGGCGATAGCGTTTTTGGGTATGGCGCAGATCTTCGAGCTCCCGCTGGGACTCGTTGAGTCGGCGCTGTAAAACAATGATTTGCCGGGCCTGACGCAAGGTGTGATCCAAGGCCAGGCTTTTTACCGGTTTGGTGATGAAGCCAACCGCATCGCCGGCCAGGTCGGCCATGACTTGACCCATGGCGGCCGACGGAGCCATTGCAATTATCTGGATCAAGGGGTGGTTCTGCTTAATTTCCCGGACCCAGCCCTCCCGCCCGTTCCTGAGCAGGCCGCTATCAACTAAAAAAAGATCTGGCAAATATTCGGAAAACGAGGCGTGCAGCCGTTCGGCTGAAACCGCGATGGCGGTTTGGTAGTCCAAGCGTTCCAGATAGGCGGCCAGAGCCGCGGCGTGATCGTGGTCGGGGTCGGCGATGACTATTCGGAAAATCATGCTATGAATCCAAACAGTTGTATTTTTCAGGCCGGATCTGATTGTGGATGCGGTTGGCTTGGCGGCGATGCGTCCGGTCCAAATTCGCTGTCAACCGATATTTTCTTTGACAATACGCAGCAACTGGTCGCGGTCAAAGGGCTTGGTCAGACTGGCCACGGCCTTGCCCACGGCATATTCGTTGCCGGACATCCCGCTGATCACAATCACCGGGGTATTTTTCAAGTCTTTTTCCAGAGACATTTTGCGGTAAAAGCGCGGGCCCCACTCACCGGGCAGGTCCAGATCCAGGGTGATCAGATCCGGCCGTTCTTCTCGGGCCAGATCCAGGGCTCCGGAAACATCTCCGGCTGAGCACACCGCATACCCGTTGTCTTCAAACAGGCTGATCAGATAAGCCCTAACTTTGGGATCGTCTTCGATAACCATAATCTTTTTCGACATGGCGAACCTTCCTTTCTGAAGGGACGTTGTCAGTGATTGACACTGACCACCGGACAGTTGGCCCTCACGATCACCTGTTCGATGTTGCTGCCCAGACGGGCTTCGGCCTCACCCAGGGAGCGACTGTGATGGGCCATGACAACCAGATCGGCCTGACACTGACGGGCGTATTTGACGATTTCCATGTAAGGGATGCCTTCCCAGACTTCCACCGTATAGTCCGGTTTATCTGCCAGCTGGGGGCCATAGCCGGCGGCAATGCGGCGCCGGGCGTCGCGCAGGCGGGCATCGATATCGTCCTGGGGCGGAAGCTGGGCCAACGCTGCGGCACCGGTATCGATGGCGTGAAAGATGTGAAACTCGGCCTTGAGTTCCCGGGCCACTTTCAAGGCGAATTGGAAAGCGGCCATGGCCGCCCTGGAAAAATCCGTGGCAAATACCACATTCGAAATCCCGCCCCAAAATGAGGCTGCCGGCCGGTTGATCACCAGGACCGGACATTGGGCGCTGCGTGCCACCCGCTGCAGGGTGGAACCCACCATTGTGCGCTTGTAGATCGTGTCCTCCGGATCCCCCGTGCTGCCCCCCATGACGATGAGATCCGGCTCGTAATCCCTGGCTTCTCTCAGAATTTCGCGGTGCGGCACACCGCTGACGGCCCGCAACCGGTTAAACGGAGCCTGCTCCAGTTGGTGGGCGTAGTAGGTCTTGAGTTCTTCGAGCACCCAGGCCAGGTATTCCTCGTCGAGAATGACGCTCTCCCCGGTTTTGAGGTCCAGAACGGTTTGACTGTAGCCCCGGGTGGGAACCCCCAAAACGTGAAAGACATTGATTTCGGCCTGGTAACGGTTGGCCAGGTTAAAGGCCACCCGGGCCGCATGATCACAGGCCGCAGTGGCGGAGGTGGCCAACAGGATTTTTGCAAACATGGGTTCACCCTTGGATGTTAAGTGTCGGCTGTGTTTGGATTCACTCCCGGGGCCTCAGGTGTTCGGGAACCACCACCATGCGCAGCACCAGGGGTTTGAGAAAGGACCAGTGGATTCCGATTTCATACTCTTCCTCCAAATCCCGGATGGCGTCCCAGCAGTTATGACAGGGCGCAATCACCATTTTGGCACCGCTGTTGACAATCTGATCCCGCTTGGTGATCAGGGCCTTGTTGCGCTGGGGCCGGAACAGGCCGATCCCGTTGAAGCCGCCGCCGCCGCCGCAGCAATAATTGTGTTCCCGGTTGGGCGCCATCTCGACAAAATATCCGGGAGCCACGATGTGGGACATGATTTCCCGGGTAATGTCCTTTAACCCATGGTTGCGGATGTAGTTGCAGCTGTCTTGAATGGTAACCGGCTGCCGGATGCGCTTGTCCGGGTCGATCGTGAGTTTGCCCGTGCGCAGGGCTTCGGCCAGCCATTCCACGTAATGAATCGACGCTACCGGGGGTTTGCCGTTTTTTCGACCGGCCCAGTAGGGCCCTTCGATGACCGTGGCCCGGTGGGCATGCCCGCACTCGGTTCCCACCATGCGCCGGGGTTTGAGACGTTCCATGGCTGCGTAAACGTGCTCTACCTGCATTTTACAGGCCGCCCAGTCGCCGGCGAACATGGCCAGACTGGTTTGCTCCCACCCGCTGCTGGGAACGGTCCAGTTTTCGCCGGCCAGGTGAAACAGGATAGCGGCCTCGGCCAAATCTTCCGGATAGTGCTTCACCTCCCGGGCGTTGACCGTATACATGATGTCGGCGCCCGCTTTGTCTACCGGGACGGTCAGGCCCGGATAATCGTCTTCGTACTCCTCTACCATCCATTTGAAGGTTTCGACGAAATCCTCATCCGTTACGTCCATCTGGGCGCGGTACACCCGGTGCATGCCAGCCCCGATTTTGAGCTCCCAAGGCACAAATCCCTGGCCGTAGAGCAGGCCGCGCAGGTATCCGAACATGACGCCCATATCGATCCCGTAAGGGCAGTAAAGACCGCAGCGGGTACAGCAGGTGCATTTGGCCCAGGCTGTTTCCATGGCCGCTTGCATGAAGGCGTTATCCACCCGCCCTTTGCGGCGCACGATTTCGCCCAGGGTGGATTGGATCTTGTATGCCGGCACCTGGGTCGGGTCGCGATCATTGACCAGATACAAAAAGCAGCTTTCGGCGCATAAACCGCAATGGGCGCAGAGTTCGAGCCACGTCCGCAGGCGGGATTTACACGTTTTCTGGATGGTTTGCCATAAGGCCGCTTGGTCGATATCGAGAGCCTGCATCTCCTCGTAATACTGGCGTCCACCCGTGTCGGCCAAAAGGGCCTTCAGGGATTCTTCCGTTTCGATCGGCTTTTTATTGCAGAAGCGTCCTTCCGGCATATCGTGTTTCTCCTGAATTGATGGGCAGT
>JAWOIA010000205.1:0-4035 GCA_046484885.1 Desulfosarcina sp.
CCTGCGTCTGATCCACCTGGAGGATATCACAGCCCATTACGCCACTACCTTGCGGCACTGGCGGGAGCGCTTTTTCGAAAATATCGAAGCGGTTCGGAAACTGGGCTTTCAAGAGTCCTTTATTCGCATGTGGGACTATTATCTGAGCTACTGCGAAGGCGGGTTTCTGGAGCGGTACATCGGCAACGCGCAGATGGTGTTTGCCAAGCCGGACAACCGCCGCCCCCCCATTCTGGGCGCGGGTTAGGCTATAAACTATCGGAAACGGTTGCCCAAGGGGCCTCTTTTTGGGCAACCCCCTCACAATTTTCTTGATTTACTTAATAATTGTGCTACTAATCGGTGCTAATCGAAGGTCCGTTTCAGCTTGGCGGGCCGGTTTCGTAATGAAGGTGCTGGTCATGGTCGCCTGCGGCACCCTTTATGTATGAAGCAAGAGAATTTTTTTGAAAGGAGGGTGCCAACATGGTTAACGGCGTAGTGAAGTGGTTCAACAGCAGCAAAGGCTACGGCTTCATCGAACAGGAAGATGGTCCGGACGTATTCGTCCATCATTCCGGTATCAACTCAAGTGGTTTCCGTTCGCTCAACGAAGGCGACCGGGTTACCTTTGAGATCGTCCAGGGTCCCAAAGGGCCGTCCGCAGCCAACGTGACGGTGGTTTAGCGTTTCAGCGCAAACATCCAAACGGGGCATCCTCCATCTGCGAGGGTGCCCCGTTCTTTTTCTGTGTCGATCCAGAAGCGGCCGGTCGCGCCCCTCAAGCGTCGACCAGCGGCTTCTTAAGCCTGTAATGCGAGACCAGCCACTCCTCACCGACGGCATACCCCCACAGCTCGCTGCAGGCCATGAAAAAGATCCGCCAGCGTTGCAACCACCGCCGGGCCTGGGCGGGACCGTAAACCTGGCCCAGGATCGTTAGAATTTCGGCCGCCCGGGCATCCAGGTTGGCCAGCCAGGCCTCGGCGGTGCGGCGGTAGTGCCCGCCGTTGACCCGCCAGTGCCGCTCCACCACCAGGTCGCTCGCGAAGCGGTAGATCAGGCCGTCGGCGGGCATCATCCCGCCGGTGAAAAAATAGCGTCCCATCCAATTGTCGGCGCCGTCGGTGTCGAACGCATACGAATACCGCCGATGGCTGAAGATGTGAATGAACACCCGCCCCTGAGGGTTGAGCCAGGCGGCGATCCGTCCCAGCAGCAGCTGCCAGTTGCGCATGTGTTCGAACATCTCTACGGAGAGAATTCGGTCAAAGCGCCCGTCGGTGCCAAAATGGTTCATATCGGCGGTGATCACCCGCACGTTTTCCAAGCCGCGTTCACGACAGCGGCGCTCGATAAAACGGCGCTGGGAATCGGAGTTGGAGACCGCGGTGATGCGGCTGTTGGGGAAGTGCGCGGCGTTCCACAGGGTCAGCGAGCCCCAGCCACAGCCCAGTTCCAGAACATCCATGCCGTCGGCCAGCCCGGCCCGCTCGGCGGTCAAGGCCAGCATGTCGGCTTCGGCCCGGTCCAGTGCCGTCACACCGGGGTTCCAAAAGGCGCTGCTGTATTTGAGGTGGCCGCCCAGGACCCGTTCGAAAAAGGCGGCCGGCACCTCGTAGTGCTGCTGGTTGGCCGCTGCGGGCGTCAGGGCCACGGGGCTTTGGCGCATGGCCGCGACGAAATCGGCGGCAGCCCGCTCGGGATGTGCGCCGTGCCGCTTGGATTCTTGACGCAGGCGCAGGCGGTTGAGGCGCCGGATCCCGCGCCGGATCCAGGCATCGGGCAGCCAGGCCCGGTCCGCCAGTTCGACGAGCAGTTTCATGACGTCTCCTTTTTGGGGGGCCGCGGAAAAAAGGGGCTGGTGCGCTGAATGTAGGCCGCATACCCGGGCCGCCGCTGCTTCAAGGAGGCCTCGGTCAGCGGCACCCCGGTCATTTTCAGCAGCACCAGGGAGACGATGACCGGGCTGATCACGGTCCACCAGCCACCCGGCGTCGCCAGGGCCACCAGGAAAAGGCCCCACCAGATCAAAAACTCGCCGAAATAATTGGGGTGGCGGCTCCAGGCCCACAGCCCCCGGTCCATGATTTGACCGCGGTTGCGCGGATCGGCCTTGAAGCGCGCCAACTGCCAGTCACCCAGCGACTCGAACGCAAAACCGACGGCCCACACCAGCGCACCGACCCCATCCAACCAAGTGAGTCGCGAGGGCTGCGGCGAAAGCTGGGCCTGCTGCAGCACCAGGGAGATGACCCACAAAAAGAGCGCCTGCAGCCAAAACACCTTGAAGAGGCTGACGATCCAGAAGCGCGGCCCGCTTTTTTCACGCCACAGGCCGTAGCGCGGGTCCTCGCCCCGGCCCCAGTTGCGCCAGGTCAGGTAGAGGGCCAGGCGCAGCCCCCAGGCGGCGGTCAGCGTCAGGACCAGCAGGCTGCGGCCGGTGTACCCCGCGCCGACGGTGGTGTTGATCAGGGCCACGAGAACAAACCCCAGGCCCCACAGCGTGTCCACGATGGTGACATTGCGGCGGGCCAGGCTCACGAGCCAGCCCAGGGTCATCAGCCCCGCCAGAGCGGCCAGATTGACCAGCGCGATTGCAGCGACGGTTTGCATAAACGGTCTCCCTATCCGATGATGCGGCCCGATTTGAGGGGGTCGGCCACGGCGTGGCCGGCCTGGCGCCGGCCGATGGCCGCCCGGATTCGGCCATGGACCTCGCTGCTGATCGGGTAGTAGCTGGCGATTGCGACGGCCAGCAGGTTGCACAGCGAGGGCACCAGGGCGTAGAGCACCCGCAGGGCCGTCTGCACCGCCTCGCTCTGCTCGATGTTGGGGGTGTACCCCACCGCGCCCAGCACGGCCAAACCCAGCCCCACCCCCACCGCTGCGGCCAGTTTCTTGGCAATGGACCACAGGCCGATGTACTGACCTTCGCGACGACGGCCGGTTGTGAGCTCATCGTAATCGATCACATCGGCCTGGATGGCCGAGGGCAACGCCAGAGCGGCGCCGAAGCCGATGCCGGAAAAAAATACCAGCACACCGTAGATGGCGGCATCCCCGGGCCCCAGGAAAAAGACACCCAGAAAGGCGCCGCTGTTGACCAGCATCGATACCACCCAGATCTCTTTTTTCCCGAAGCGCTGGGCCAGGCGCACCCAGACCGGCAGAAAGAGGATGCCGGTTACAAAGTAGAGCAACAGGAACTGCTCGGCACGGCTGGAGCCGAGCACATACTGGACGTAGTAGAGAATCAGCGTCGCCGGCAGGTTGCTGCCGATGGCACTGATGGTGTAGGCCGCCAACAGGATCATGAAGGGCCGGTTCTGGAAAACCGTGCCGAAATCCCGCCAACCGGCAGCACCGGCCAGGGGGGGCGCCTGAACCCGCTCACGCACGACCCAGACGCACCAGAGGCACATGCCCACCACCAGGGGGGCGTAGACGACCGCAATCCAGAAGAACTGGGTGCGCTGCCCCTGGGGGTCGGCGCCGGTTTGGAAAAGGGCCTGCACCAGCGCCGGAGAGGCGGCCGCCACCAGGGTCCCGGCGATCAGGGCCCCATCCCGCCAGGCGAACAGCGCCGTGCGCGCGTCGTAGTCAAACGTGATCTCCGGACCCAGGGACTCGTAGGGCACCGTGACCAGGGTCCAGAACAGGAACAGCGCGTAGATCCATACGCCAAACCAGACCGCACTCCGAAACGGCGTGGTCGCGGGTGGGTTGAAGAGCAGCACCAGGGCCAGGGCGATAAAGATCGAGCCCACCACCATATAGGGGCGGCGCCGGCCGAAGCGGGAGCGGGTGCGGTCGGAGAGGGTCCCCATGAGCGGGTCGGTGACGGCATCGAAGAGGCGCACACCGAAGAGCAGGACACCGGCCACGGCGATGTCCACCCCCACCACGTCGGTGTAAAATTTAGGGATGAAGACATAGACCGGAATGCCGATCACGGCCAGGGCAAAGGCCGGCAGCGCGTAGGCCAGGCGTATGCGGAAAGGGACGTCGCTCATGGGCGCTTAGCGCTCGAGCCCCAGCAGGGCCCGTTTGAAC
>JAWOIA010000257.1:0-4439 GCA_046484885.1 Desulfosarcina sp.
CGTGCAGATGCCAATATTCGCCAAGAAGTACGACGCCGATTTCGTCCTCGTCCACGTTGAATGCAATGCCGAACACATCGCCGGGAAATTTCACCAGCTCGTCGTAGCCCACGCCGGGAAGGCCCGAAACCAGGGCGATGCCCGTGGAGACGCTGGTGATCGTGCCCACTTCGCGCGACGACAATTTCGGCGTGAATGCCTCCCGCACCTGGCGGAGTTCGGCAAACGCACTGTCAAAGACCATTTGCAAGTTGTCAGGTTTCCGGTTCATCGGCTCATTGTTTCGGGTTCAGTTTTTTCAGGGCTGGGTTCGGCTTTACCTTCGTCTCTCTTCCGGGGTTTAGACTGGTCTTTCAGCAGTTCGCCGACGCTCTTTTCCAGTGACGAGAGGTAATCCGACATACTCCAGGCGACCTTCCGTCCGTTCGCGATGAGTTCGATGCCGCTGATCAGGTCCGGCGCAGTCTCGAACCGGACCCGGATGCCTGCCCTGAGCTGAGTCGAAGGGTCGGCGGAGAAGGCTTCCTGGAGCGCATTTTGTATCGCGCCTTGCTGCTCCGACGGCAGCGCGAAGGCGCTGCGAACAAGCACCGGATCGGATGACGTGTTCAGGGCCGTGGCGAGATCTTGTTTCGCCTCGCCTTCGAGCCTTCGGAGACGCCCCGTGAACACCTCGCTCATCCGTTCGTCCAACGTCGTCCCCGCGAGATCCGCCATCATCTTTCGCGCGATGGCAAACACTTCCTTCTGGGTCCGGCGACTGATGGCTTGATTAAGGTTATGGGCATCGTTTCTCAGCGTTTCCTGTCGTTTGGCGCGCAAGGCGTCGGCCGCCTGCCGCGCTTCATCGAGGAGCCGCTCTCGTTCGCCTTTTGCCTCCCGCTTCGCCTCGCTCAGGAGGTCATCGCGCTGCTGGTCGAACGCCTCGTTCTTTTTCCGGAACTTTTCGCGCTCCTTTTCGGCTTCTCTCTTTTTCGCGTCGGCCTCCGCGAGTTCCTTGGTGATCCGCTGCTCCCGCGCATCGAGGGCATGCAGGATGGGCTTGTAAAGAAAGCGCTTCATCAACCACACCAGGATGAGAAAGTTGAGCGCCTGCGCGGCAATGGTGAACCAATCGATCAACATAGGTTTACTTCCCTGTGGCTTCGGCGATGACGTGACCCCAGAACGGGTTGGCGAAGATCAGAATCATCGAGACCACGAAGCAATAGATAGCCGTGGACTCGATCATCGCCAGGCCCACGAACAGCGTCCGGGTGATGGTGGCGGAAGCGTCGGGCTGCTGTGCCAGCGAACTCAGCGCCGTCGAGACTGCGCGCCCTTCGCCCAGCGCAGGCCCAATGCAGCCGACGCCTGTGGTGATGCCGGCGGTGATGATAGATGCCACCGCGATCATTGTCATGGTATCCATAGGCTCTCCTTTTGTTGTCGCAGTTCATGCTTCAATGTTTCGCCTCGGGTTCAGGCTTATGCTTGCTGACTCGCGTGGCGGCCGCGATGTAAACCGTGGCCAGGACAAAGAAAATGTAGGCCTGCACCATGCCGGTGAGCAGACCGAGCGCCGTCATGACGATGGGAAAGATAAAAGGCGTTATGCTGAGGAGAATGCCGATAATCATCGCCCCGCTCATCATATTTCCGAAGAGGCGGACGGCCAGGGCAAGCGTGCGCGAAAGTTCGCTGATGATGTTGAAGGGCAGCATGATGAACGTCGGTGTCACATAGGACTTGAGGTAGCCGCCCACACCCTGCTCCCCGATGCCGAAGAGAGGCACCGCAACAAACACGCACAGTGCGAGCGCCGCGGTGGTCGAGAGCGATCCCGTGGGCGGCTCGTACCCGGGAATGATGGTGCAGAGAGCGGCCAGAGCGACGAACAGGAAGAGCGTGCCCAAAAACGGGAGATACTTCTTCGGGTGGCGGAGGCCCACTTCTTCGATTTGTTTCTCGATGAGGGTGACAACGATTTCCAGCAGATTCTGCCAGCGGGAACGTTTCAGGCCCGTGGAAAGTCTGCGCGTAATGATTTTGGAACCGACGGCCATTACGACCATCAGGCCCCACGTGAACACAATGGTGGCGTTGAGCTTGAGAAACCCGTGTTGCCAGAAGATAATCTCATCGGGACTAAGGCGCATAACCGGCCTCCTTGGATGGAAGGTTGGGGTGTTCGGCCGGCGGTCCGGCAAACCGCGTCACGATGAAACGCGCGATCACGAATCCGAGGAGACACGCCAGCAAACGGTCCCAACGCCCGCCCGAGACAAAGTAAAATCCGGCCAGGGCGACGCTCATCCGAAGTAGCAGGCTGCTCAAGAACCAAATCGCGGGCCTTTTCGACAAGAGACCCTTTCGCACCGTCCCCCAAAGGCCTCCGAAAAAAATCACCCCGAGCAAAAGGCCCGCAACTCCCGCCGGAAACAGAATCGCCGCATCATTCATCGTCACCCTCCTGTTCGTCCCGCATGGCCTTGTCTTCCTTGGACACCCAATGCCACGCATTCAAACAGCCGATCGCAAGGCCCACAACCAGCAGGGCCAGGGTCCAGGAGCGGCCTCCCGGATAGCGCCGGTCCAGCCAGATGCCAAGCACCGCGCCGACCAGGGTCGGAATCGCCACCGACCAGCCGATCAGCCCCATCATGCCCAGGCCGAACCAGACGGTCCGCGTGACATGGCGTTGCGCGCGCAGTTTGCGCGCCGCCTTGGCGCCGACCTCCTCACTGAGGGGCGGCTTCGGCTTCGATTTCAAAGGAGCACCTTTGGGTTCATCACTCATGATGAAACTCCGCGAGGCGGCGCATGAAACCGCTTTCAATTTTCGCCAGCACCAATCGCACGCTCTGCTCCCGTTCGTCCAGGTTTAGGAATTCCCGCTCCACCTCCTCGCGCAGTCGGCGCAGGTCCCTACCGGCTATGGCGTTGCGAACCGAGACGAGCACATCCGGGCCGGTCTTGATCAACACCCCTTCATCCACGGCCACGTAAACTTCGCCCTCGGCATCGTTTTCGTAGATCAGGATCCCGGGTGCGAGTGCCGCAACGCAGTCGAGCCGGCGTGGCAAGAGTCCGAACGAACCCTCCCGGGTTTCCGCGACGATGCGGGTCACGCCGGTCTTCTCGGCAAGAACCTGGAATGGCAGGAGCACTTTAAGATTCATGCGTGTCGGCTCTTGCATGTTCGACCTCCGGTTTCAGTTTCCCCCTCGCTTTGTCGATCGTCCCTATCATGTAGAGCGCGCTCTCCGGGTAGTCCTTGAATTCATCGCGCAGGATGCGCTCACAGCCGTCCAGCGTTTCTTCAAGGCTGACGAGCTCGCCTTTGAGCCCGGTGAACTGCTCGGTCGTGAAAAACGGCTGGGTAAGAAAACGCTCCAACCGCCGGGCCCGGGCGACCACGTTGCGGTCCTCGGGCGACAATTGCTCCAGACCGAGCATGGCGATGATGTCCTTGAGTTCTGAGTATTGCGCGAGAGTCCGGCGGATCTCCTGGGCGAGACGATAATGCCGTTCGCCGACGATGCCCGGCGTCGCCATTTTGGAACTGGACTGCAGAGGGTCGATGGCCGGGTAAAGCCCCTCGCTCGCCCGCTTGCGCGAGAGCACGATGGACGCCGAAAGGTGGGAAAAGGTGTGCACCGCCGCCGGATCGGTGAAATCATCCGCCGGCACATACACGGCCTGGATGGACGTTATGGCCCCGGTATCGGTGTTGGCGATACGTTCCTCCAACCGGGACAACTCGGTGCCCATCGTGGGCTGATAACCGAGGCGAGACGGCATCTGCCCCATCAAGCCGGACACCTCGGAACCGGCCTGGATGAAACGGAAAATGTTGTCGATGAGCAGCAGCACGTCTCGCCGTTCGTCGTCCCGGAAATACTCGGCCATCGTGAGCGCGGCGTGGCCCACGCGGAAACGGCTGCCGGGGGGCTCATTCATCTGGCCGAACACCATTACCATGTTCGGCAGCACGCCGGCTTCCTTCATCTCGCGGTAAAGCTCCTCGCCTTCCCGGCAGCGTTCGCCGATGCCGCAAAACAGGCTGACCCCCTCGTGGTAGCCGATCATGTTGTGGATCATTTCCGTAAGCAGGACGGTTTTGCCGACGCCCGCGCCGCCGAACAGGCCCGCCTTGCCGCCGCGCTCGAGCGGCACGAGCAAATCGATGACCTTGATGCCCGTCTCAAAGACCTCCGATTTGGTGGAGCGCCGGGCCAGCAACGGCGGGGGGTGATGGACGGTGCGCCATTCCACGTTCGAAACTTCTCCTCCGCGGTCGAGCGCGTTGCCGAACACGTCGAACATGCGCGAGAGAATTGCCTTGCCGACCGGCGCCTTCAGCGGTCCGCCCGTGTCTCCAACCACCATGCCGCGGCCGAGGCCTTGGGTGGGGGTCAGCGCGATTCCGCGCACACGATGGGCGTCGAGTTGAGCTA
>JAWOIA010000224.1:0-8039 GCA_046484885.1 Desulfosarcina sp.
CATCTGGGGGTTGTTGACGATGATGCAGTCCATTTTGGCGTAGAGGTGCCGGAGGGTCTGGCGGCGGATGACCCGCTGGACCGGGTTTTTCGGCAGCTTCAGCGGCAGCGTATAGGCATAGACCAGCGCCGCGCCGGTCCGGCGCATCTGGTGCAGCCAGAAGATGGAGCGTGGCTGCAGGGAAGACACCAACTGCAGGATGTGCGGGTGATACCCCGGCTGCCGGCAGTAGCGCAGAACAGCCTGGTTGAAGGCGATCGAACGGCGCCAGCCGGCTGTGACCGGAAGCGGGATGCGCGCGATCGGGGTCCCGTCGGGAATTTCCTCGGGCTGCGGTCCGCTGTCATGGGGCTGTCCCGAGGCGCCTTCGGGCTGCCAAATTGCGTTCTTTTTCAGTTTGGGGGTGCCCGTCAGCACCCGGGTGAGGATCCCGCGCGCCCGCAGGCCGGGGATATAGCGCAGGTAGCGCAGTTGGGCGCCGCCGTGGGTCGGAAAAAAATGGGCCGAGGCCAGCAAAAGCTCTATGGTGCGATCGGATGACATTCAGGAATTGTCGGCACGCCCGGTTGGCGGGTGGATTTGGAAAAAGGACCCGTGCAGCGGTTCAACCCGCAGTTCGGCCTCGTCTCCCAGCAGCTGTTGAAAGCGGCCGATGCGGGAACGGATGTCATCCAGGAGAATTTGCGGGTAGCGGTGGCGCTGAAACGCCGGTTTGTTGTGGGAGCCCGGCAGACGGGCCTTGGCACGTTTTACCAGGGTGCGCCCGGCCAGCCAAAGCCGGCCCTGGAGCTGCTGGATCAGGGGCGTTTCCGGACGCCGCGAATGGTTGTGGGCCATCGCCGCGAGGACATCCACAATCCGCTCGCAGGCCAGTTGGCCGTCGCGCGCGGCAAGATAGCGCGCGATGGCCGCACTGCGATCCGCGCCGTCGGCCACGCCGATCTCGCCCGTGAGAATTTTGCGCACGATCGCCTGCAATCCTTCCAGGTCGAATACCTGGTGGCTGACCAGATTGGGCAGGCGGTAAAACCCGCCGTCGTAGGTTTCATCGACGCATGCCCGGTAGGAGACGGCCGGGACGTTCATCACGTAAGCCTCCACGCCCGTGGTGCAGCCGTTGTGGACAACGGCCTGGGTGGCCAGCAGCCAGGGGACGACGTTGCCCTCATTGGTGACCCGCACCCGCGCGCAGCCCTCGGCGATGCGGTGGTAGACATCGGGGTTTTCGGTGGGGTGCGGCCGGACCACGATCGTATACTTGGGAAACGCCGCGGCCAGCCGGGGAATCATCTCCTGAAAGGCTTCAAATACCGCTTGTTTGAGGGCCCGCAGGCCTTCGGCGTATTCGCGGCTCATGCCGACGGCCGCGCGGCCGAAGGCCGGCGGTTCCCCCGGCGCCTGGGGCGGTTGGAGGAGGTTTTGGACCGGCGAGAACCCGTTGACGTGGTTGAAGTTGGTGTTGACGAGGATAAAAGGGCCGAAAGCCTCTTTGATCTTGCGGATATCCGCTTCATAGTAGCCGTGCATTTCCGGCCGCAGCAGGTCGCAGCGGGGATTGCCGGTCACATGGATCGGCGTCCCGTGGGGGAATTGCGGGAACTGGCGCCACAGCTCGGCGCTGTCCTCGCCCCACGCAAAAAAATGGGACACCCACTTCATGGCATCGGCCGACAGGCGCCGCGAATAGTAGGTCTCGGCCGGCAGGTGGACCAGGGCCTCTTCATCCCAGGCCACAACCGTGTGGCCCAGCTTGCGCATGATCTCGAACATCATGTCGCTGGCGTGCGTCATGCTTTTGGAAACGTAGACACCGCGCGGAAAAGCCCCCATGTGGAAATGCATCTCGCGCCGAAAGCCGAGAATGGACGAAAACCCGCGCCGGGCCGCCACGCACGCCAGCAGCAGTTTGGGGTCGAGCTCGCGCACCTGGTTTTCGACCGGGATGATCAAGGATGGGTTCATGCCGGGCATTCCACGGTTTCCTCATCAATTCGAAATTTTACGGTTCCGCAATAAGTACAATTTCGGCGTTGCGCTGCATCTCGACATCGCCGCGGCGTACCCCAAGTATACCTCACTTCGCGTGATTTGCGCGCCGCAACTTGGTGTTTTTTCGAAACCGTCTGGATTTTGACTTTTTGCCGGTTCATCAATCATAGCAGAAAAACAAACGACTTTTTAGGGCTGGTTTGGACGGGCAATCAGTCTTTGGGTTGAAAAATGGTGTTGCAGACATAGCTTTCACCTTGGCCTCCCTGGGCAATGGCTTCCATTCCAAAGATACTGTAATGCGCGTTGGCTACCAAGTAATTATGATTTTCCATGAAGGACAGGATCTGGGGATTGTCGTCATTGCAAATCTCCACCTGAATCGACTTTGGGCGCTTTTTACTTTTCAGAAGATTGCTCATTCCACGAAGGATTGGCAACTCGTTTCCGTCGACGTCGATTTTAATATAGTCAGGCGGTGGAAAACTCTCAGAAAAAATCAAATTGTCGATTGAAACTGCATACTTTAGTTCGAAATTTCCAGTTTGATTATTGCTAACTTTATCTTCTTTACGGTGAAAGGAAAGCTGGCTGTTGGAAGTGCCCACATCGCGTGAATCGTAGATAAAATTGAAATATCCATTTGCCTGATGAAGCGCAAAACTGCACGGGGTTATTATGTGTTGAAGTTCGTTCACGGCGATATTATCGAGCAAACGTGAAAAGTTTGCCGCGTGCGGTTCAAAGGCAAATACCTTTCCGGATTGCCCCACCCGTTCGGCAGCAAGAATCGAAAAGAGTCCTATATTCGCTCCGATGTCATAGAATACCGAACCGGTGCCCACTTTCCGTATCCATTCGCATGTTCCGGGTTCTTTTGTAAACAACATCATACAGCGACTTAATTCAAGCCAGTTTGCGCATCGGAAACGGTAATGCGATTGGCCATCGATTATCTCGACCTTTCTGACGAGCTGATCTCTCAGCCGGAAAAGATGTTTAGCTATTTTTTTTGAAAGTGGCTTGGTATGCCATGGCCATGTTTTCCCGTCGGATCGGATAACATTTGCGGTTATTTGGTTCAATCTTTTGATGATGAATAAAGCAACTAAAGATTGGTCATGAAAGATCATGATCAATTCCTTTTCTATAATAACTGCAGAGAACTCCGATTTCCCGGCTCGTTTGGTACAAGTTATGCGTAAATCGTTTCATTGAAAATGTGCTGAAAATAATTGCTGGTAAGCTGGCGGCTAATTTTTTTAAAGCCTTGTTTCTTCTTGCTAAAACTTGACGAAAATTTGTGTGGTTTTTCATCAATTTCATATTGTAAAATCCCAAATTAAAGGCATGCCGCAACATTCCGTTCAACTTGAGGCGATCATCTTCAAAACTACGAATAATAATGGAATTTTCGGCCAGAGCGAAAGTCGCTCCCTTTCTTCTCGCCCGGATAAAAAAATCTGTATCCTCGCCCCCGCATGAAGCGAACTCAGGATTGAAAACGGGTCCAGCTGACTTCAAATTCGCTAACAACCTACAATCAATTAAAACATTGAAGGTGCCAATGCCTCTGGGTATACTGTATTTGGTTTCAAACCTCTTTTTGGAAACGGAAAAAATCGGAGAATTTTTAACCCATTCAGGCCAATCGCCTTTGATATTATGACGCATTGCGCCACACACGATATCTGCCTGAGTTTCACGCTGTTTTTCTAACAAACGGAGGATCCAATCCGGCTCGGGCAAATCATCGTCATCGATGAAGGCAATGAAGCTTGCGTTTCGCCGCAACGATTCCTCAATGGCTCTGTTTCGAGCGAAGGGCCTGCCCCGGCGGGTTTCCTCGACAAAAACCATTTCGATTGGAAATTGCGTCGATACGCATTCATATACTTTGCGCGCCTGTCCATCGGGGTAATTATCCACAATCATCACAGCGATTTCGCTTGAATTGAGCCCCTCGATCCGAATTCGTCTCAGCGAAATGAGCAATCGCTCCAAGAGGTCAGCTCTGCGGTAAGTGCAAATGCAGACGATCACTTTCATGGATTAACGATGAAGCATAGTCAATAGGTTTCGTGCTCAGCAGGGTAAATAAAATCACTGCCCTTCAGAATGCCATCGCAAATGACGTCTAACCCTAAATCTTTTCCTGGTATAAGGTCGTCTATCGTCTGCAATGCCATACGATAAAAAGGCCACGTTTTAGTCACATCTAAAAATGTCAGGGGAATCATTCTCCGGAAAAAATAATGGAAAGCATACTTGCGGGCCCTTGTTCGGGTGTTACTGTCAAGTCTATGCTGGATCGGCAGTCGGTCAAGCACCCTAAAATACTCATCGATAGTGCCGACATCTATAGTAACCCCTTTGTTTCGAATCCAGGCTTCTCCCGCGACAATCACAGGGATACCCATGCTCGTTAACTCTACACCGGTTTTGGTACCATAAATGATTACCGAATCGCATTTAAGCATAGCAGCATAGGTACTCAGCCTGCTTTCCGGAGGAATGATAAAAACGTTCTTAGGCAGGGTGGGAAAAAGTTTGTTAATTTCCGCGATAATAGGCTGGCGTGACGGCACGATTCCGGTGATTTCGGCCGGATGCACCCGAATGAGGAGTTGAAGCTCTTCTCGCCGGGAAAAATAGTCGACCGTACGCGCAACCCAATCCAGCATATTCGGAAATGCATTGGCCGGGTAATGTAGTTGGGCGTCCCACATGACGTTGGTCAGCATGCCAATGCAGGGCTTGGAATAATCAAGTCCCATTTTATTGCCCGTTTCGATGTCAAATTGCGGATTCTTGTGAACGAATGAGATCCAGTCCTCTGATCCTTGCCAGCGAGTCTTCAAGTAGTTCATTAATTTAGATTCTAACTGTAAATTCCAGGATAGATTCTCCCATTTGTCAACCGGTTCTGATATTAGTGTATGATGATACGTATCCGTATGACTAAAAACAAAACACCGCTTCCGGTAGGCTTGCAACCAATTGACGACTCTAACCTTTTTTTGGCGAGCTACCTCTCCAATTAACCCTTCGGGAACATAAATGCCATGGTAAAAAAGAGCGCAGTCAAAATCAAGAGTCTCGAAAAGCCGTCGCACGACCAAATGTGTCAGCAAGGCCGATTTAAAGTATCGCCGGAGTACCTCTTCCGCATAGGGCTCTCCATCTAAACTACCCCGTGCAAAGAACCTCAAGGCACCGGCCAATGAGTGCTCCCCCACCGCGATTCCATCTACTCGGTGTCCCGGAATCATCTCAAAAGGAATTGATCTTGACACTTCATCAGCTTCTTCCTGTTCACTGATAGTTACCAGCTCGCGGTAAATATGGGTTGGCAGTCCCAAGGGCTCGCGGATCGCCCTTCCCCGGGGATAGCATTTACGGCACTTCGTTCTTGATAAGCCGCAGTTGGTAAACTCGGCTATATTCGAAAATTGGATGCTGAGCGCTTGCCAGCACGTAGGCAGGAACTGATCGCACAACAAAAAGTGTACATTGGCCCCTCGCTGAGTCAAAGCCACGGCCAGGGCGGTTTCAACGGGTGCCATAGCAGCATGGGCGGCCGAGCTGGTGGCAATCAGCACCCGCGGGGCACTTTGAGCCGCATCCTTGTATTTTTGCCATTCAGACGATTTTGCGAATAGAAATTTTTGCCAATCGATTACGCTATTTGGTTTCGTTTTCCAAGGGAAGAACGCCTTTTTTATTCTTTTGAAAACGGTCATCTTTATTGCGCCTCCCAAGGATTTTCGCGGCCAAAAGAGAAAAGCCGCACATATTGGTCCGCAATATTTTGGATGTCGAAGGCCCTGGCCCGCTGCAAACCTGCCTGGGGGTCTCCGGGGCGGTCGAGCGCCTCACCGATGGCGCGGGCCAGCTTTTCGGGGTCTCCCACCGGCACCAGGGTGCCGTAGCGCCCCTTTTCCAAAACCTCCGAAGGCCCGTGCGGGCAGTCCGTACTGACGACGGGGCAGCCGCACGCCAGGGCTTCGATCAGGACGTTTCCCAGCCCTTCCCATGCCGATGACAGCACAAATACCGCCGCCCGGGCCATGAAGGCAAAGGGGTTTTTTTGAAACCCCAGCAGGCGGACGTCTGCGCCAATCCCCAGGTCCCCAATAAGCTTCTCCAACCGTGGCCGCTCGTGCCCCTCTCCGAGAATTGCCAGGCGGAGGTTGCGCTCCTTCCTCAGGGATGCAAACGCCCGCAGCAGCGTGGGGTAATCCTTCTGCAGGTGCAGCCGGCCGGCAGCCAGCAGGACCGGCGGTTGTCCGGGCTGAAACCACGGGTGATCCGGTTTTGTTTCCGCCTGTCGGGCGATGCGGTCCGCGTCGATGGGGTTGTGGATCACATGGATCTGCGCCCGCGGGATCTGCGCAACGGCGGCGATCTCGTCCGCCACGCCTTCGGACACGGCCACAACGGCGTCGGCCTGGGCGTACCAAAGTCGCAGCAGCCGCGGCAATTTCCGCCGCAGCGGGTCCGTCGAATTTTCGATGCTGCGGGCAAGGCTGTTGTCCTGTTTGAGCACGGTCCGGACCTGCAGGCCGGAGAGCCTGACCGCCCACAACGCCAGCAGGTTGGGGACGTGGGTGCTGGCCAAAATCACGTCGGGTCGCTCCCGCCGCAGATAAACTTCAAGAAAGGGCAGGGATCTGATTTTTTTCAGCGGCTTTCTCAGCATGACCGGCAGGAGGGTCAGCCAGGTGCGCGCCGGCAGCTTGATAAGGGTGCGCAGCAAGGCGCTTCGCGGCGCAATTTCCAGCTCCACGGGTCGCACGCCGCCGGGGATTTCGGTTACCAGGTCGCCCTTCAGCCGGCAGACCACCAGGTCAACAGCGTATCCCCGCTGCGCCAAGGCCCGGGCGAGCTCCAGGATAATCCTTTCAGCCCCGCCGCCGGATAGAGAACTCAGGAATAGAGCGATCCGCCTATCGGCCATGTTTTTAAACCGCTGCTGGGTTGGGCCTGATCCGTTTTCGGCACGTGGCGCTTTGAACGTGGCAGTCAGCGAAAAGATACGACGCGATCGTCGCTCCGGGCCCGAAAAATGAGGATACGGAAAAAAGCACTTGCCGGGATGTGGTCTGAAACCGCGCATGGGCCGGCTGGATTATGCGCGCAGCGCAGCCGAAATGCGCTCCGCCAGACTGCTCCCGTCCAGCCCGTGAAAGGACAACACCTCCGGCGGGCTGCCGCAGGCGGGAATTCCCTCGACGCCGAATTTGACCAAATGCCTGCCGCGCAGCTCGCCTGAAGCCATCAGGGCGTTGAGCAGGCTGTCGCCGAGCCCGCCGTATGGGGAATGGTTGTCCAGGGTGAAAAGCGCGCCGCAATCACCGATCGTCGTCCGCAGCCAGGCCGTGTCGACCTGGTTGAGCCAGGGCAGGTTGACCACTTTCAGTGCAAGCCCCTTGTCCTCAAGGCGTTCCGCGGCGCTCAGCGCTTCGTTCAGCATCACGGGGCCATAGGCAAAAATCACGGCGTCGGCCCCGTCGTGGATGACGGTTCCCTGGCCGGGGGTGAAGCGGTAATCCCCAGGCAGCCGAATCGGCTGCGGCGACGGCGATATGATCAGGCGCAGCATGCAGGTCTGGGCCGCATGGTTGACGCACCACCGCAGGGCCGCTCGTGTTTCCGCGGCAGTGCAGGGTTCGATGATGCTGCAGGCCGGCAAGGCGCCGAAAAGGGAGATGTCTCTGAGGCTCTGGTGGGATTTTCCCGGCCCGGCCGGAATCAGCCCGGCGTAATGGCAGACATAGATGATCTTGGTCTTTTCGGTGGCGTTGTTGTAGATCTGCTCGTTGGCCCGGGAGGCGAGAAAGACCCCGAACGAGTTCACGATCGGCAAAAACCCCTGCAGCGCCAATCCGCCGGCGGTGGACACCATGTCCTGCTCGGCGATCCCGTTTTCGATGAAACGCTCCGGAAAGGCGGCTTCAAAGGGGCGCAGGCCGCAGTCGGCGGAAAGATCGGCGTCGAGGACGATCACATCCGACCGCTCCTGGCCGATTTCAACCAGGGCCTCGCCG
>JAWOIA010000122.1:0-6930 GCA_046484885.1 Desulfosarcina sp.
GGCGTCACCAGGGCTCCCGGCGCCTTCCTGCCACTCCGTCGGCAGGCAGTTGGGGGCGGCGAGCAGGGCGGAGAACAACTCGCGCACCACGCGCTTGGCCTTC
The DNA here is from genome assembly GCA_046484885.1 of Desulfosarcina sp. Classification (GTDB taxonomy): domain Bacteria; phylum Desulfobacterota; class Desulfobacteria; order Desulfobacterales; family Desulfosarcinaceae; genus Desulfosarcina. Next base: position 104 of record JAWOIA010000122.1, read on the forward strand.
AGCGTCATGCGGTTGACGCGGAAGTGACGGTACATCCGCGCGAACAGGAAGGCCTTGATGGCACGGTTCGCCGCCTCGCCCTGGCCCGAGAAGGTGCTCACGATAGAAGGATTCGGCCGCGGCATTAAATGCCTCGCTCCCCAACTTTATGGGCGACGATACTCCGGCCGTTTCACAGATCCGCTGGGTCAAGCGGCCGCCGACGGTCCGGCTGCCGCTCCCGTCGATGCGATCCTCCAAATCCCGAAGGGTGTGGCGGAGGGTACCGATCTCGATCAGTTCCGGGGCGTCTTCCCATAACCGGTTGACCAACGTCCGCCGAAAGTCTGCGGTCTGAACCCGGGTATAACCCGGATAGCGCCGGCTGGACCGCGTGTTGAGGGTCTGTTTGACCATGCGGGCCAGGAACCGGTTGGATGTGTCTGTGCGTACGTAGAAGGTCGGAATGCCGACAGCGGCACCGAAAAAGATCTGGCGGCGCTCGCTTTCAACAAAGGGGTGATCAGGAATATCGGCGTGGGTGAGATCGCCCTTGAAAATATATTTATAGGCCAGGGCCGTAATCAGCAGTTGAAGGTCGGCCGCCCGGGCCATGTCCCGGGTCAGGCTCTCAAAAAGGCTGTAATGACGGCCCTCGAAACCGCTGAATCCGATTGTATGGAATCGGCGGGCGCGATAAAGCATGTACAACGGCATGCAGGGATCGAACACCCCCATGTCCCCCAAATCGTTTTTGAGCCGGATGTCGTTGTCGGATCGGCCGTCCAGAGCCGGGCTTTCGTCGGTCGACATCAAGGCCACCAGGTAGTCGATGAGCCTGAAATCAGAAACGAAATCTCCTTTGAGGCCAAAAAAACGGGCAAGAACGCGGTCTAGCCACTCAGGGCCGAACGGGGTAACGCTTTGGCCGCAAATATCCAGGCGTGCCTTTTTCTTCCAGCGCCGCCACAGCATCCGCAGATGGTTGAAATCCAGCTCATGGGGCAGAAAACCCAGGACCCGTTCGGGGTGAAAATCCATAAAGTCGATGCGGTAGGGGGCTGCCGAATAGGTGCCCACGAAAAGCGGCAGAAAGTGCTCGACAATCTTGATAGCCAAATCACCGTAGTACTTCTCTTCCGCTGGGCCGAACCCTGAGGCCGGGTCTTTCAGAAAACGGGTGAGCAGGCGGCTTCCCAGGCTGATATGCGTGCCGTTGTTGGCCAAACTGATGGTGGAGGTGCTGGGTAATACCACCAGGTTGCGGGTGATGATGCCGGCTTCCCTGAGCTTGATGACCGCATTGAGTTGGCTGCGAGAGAGCACTTTGTGGCACAGGTGCATGTAGTGATGCTTGGCTTCCCCGTCATTCCAACCCGATAGGCAGGGGCTCATGAACAGGGCGCGATAAAAGCTGTCCGAAATCAGATTGTTGAGCCTTTTTTGACGCAACGGTGGATGGGGCGAGAAATAGAGGACCGCCCGCTGGCCGTCGTCGGTTAGGCAAAACTGACGATTTCCGTACTGAATCAGCAGTTGAGAGAGCAAAAAGCGCAGTGCCGTTTCGCTTGCCAGAGCCCGCCCCATCCCGGATGTTGCATCCATTGGAACCGGATGGAAAGAGAACGTCTCCGGGGAGGTGTTGTCGGAAAGGAAATGGTCCATGGCCGAACCGCCGATCTCCCGAATCGACCCGTGAACGGATGGGCCGCCGACAGCGTCGGCCAGGGCCATTTTCAACAGGTAGCTGACGGGAATTCGTAGATAGGGCCGCCCGTCTAATTTGAGGGTAAACCGGCAGGTGTCGTTGCGTTGAGGGCTGTCGGCCCGGCATTTATCGGAACGCAGGTCGGCTTCCAAAACGCTGCGGGCAAACGGGCTGAGGGCCTCTATCGGCAAGCGCACCCAACTATTTTCCCAAACTCCCTCTGGGTTGTCTGCCAGAAAATTTTCCAGAGCAGTCATTCGGGAACGCGGCGTATCGCCGCGCAAGGCCCGCTTTTTCAGATTGCGGTAAAAGGCGGACGTTTCAATTTCACGGGCCAGATCGACGTGATACCGGTCGCCCATCACGGCGGTTTGATACTCGTTTTCCGCGCCGGTTGTGGTGTCCGAAGGGGTAAACGGCAGGGTGCGGGCCAGCCCATCCGCAGTGGCGGTGTCGATGCCAAGCACGTGGATCAGTTTGAACCGGTTGGCCACGTGAGCGGGTGCGCCGGGCTGGGTTTTTTGACTTGGTCCAGGAGTTGATTTGCTTCGGCCGCCCCAGTTTATCATCTGATCTTCCATTCTCTTCGCCTTCGAAGCGCGATTACAATCGACAGCGGTTGGTGGCAGCAACACAGGCACCGACCTGCGCCGTCCGGTCGGTGGCTGCGTTGGACCCGCGCTCCGCTTTGGATTCTAAACCCCAGGTGTTTGGAGCGGGCCACTGCAATGGTCAAAAGATATTTAGTGCCCATCCATAAACGGTTATTTCGCCCGATATCGGCGTTATGCTCAAAATTTTATCCTCGGAATATCAACTATATGCCTGCGGTAAAATTTTTCGCATGCCTTGATCTCGACCAAAATTCCTCGTTTCTGGATGGGCACTATTTAGATCAAGGAAATTAGCGGCGTGTTTTTCACTGATGAGAAAATGGTTAACAGCTTGATTTTTTGACCAAGCGGGCAACCACAGCCGAATTAACCAAAAACTATCACCGTCTTAACTTGTTTTGAACACGTCCATGGTTGTAATGCCGCCAAACAGCGGCCTGGGCAAACGGTTGTCTAGGCCAACGGTTTTCTAAAGCTGTGACCCATAAAGAAAGGAGACGGGATGCGAATTGACCTGCACGTGCACTCCAAACATTCCAAACGCCCCTCCGAATGGATTCTCCAAAAAATCGACTGTCCCGAAAGTTTCACCGAGCCGCTTCAGCTGTACGACATCGCCACAAAGCGGGGGATGACCCATGTGACCATCACCGACCACAACAGCATCGCTGGTGCACTCGAGATCGCCCACCTGCCGGGTACCTTTATCAGCGAGGAGGTGACCAGCTATTTTCCGGAAGATGGCTGCAAAATTCACGTTTTGGCACTAGACATCACCGAGAGCCAGCACAGGGAAATCCAGAAGCTGCGCCAGAACATCCTTGATCTGAGCGCCTATTTTCATCATGAAGCGATCTTTCATGTCGTCGCTCATCCGCTCTATGCTGTGAACGATCGCTTGACGGGCGGGCATTTCGAGCGTCTGCTGCTGCTTTTTCAAAATTTCGAGATCAACGGGGCGCGCAACAGTCGAGAGAACCAGACTCTCAAGACCATACTCAATCGCCTGACGCCCGAGGACATCGAGCGACTGGTTGACACACACGGCATCACACCCCTATTTTCCAACCCCCACCAGAAAAGGCTTTTGGGCGGTTCGGACGATCACAGCGCTTTGAATGTCGCCCGAACCTACACCGAGTTCATCGGTGAGCATGAAGCCAATGCAACGCTCCGGACCATGCAGCACTGTCGCTTGAGGGTCCACACCCTTGCCCCCTCGCCCCAGACCATGGCTTATAACCTCTACAGCATTGCTTGGCAGTACTTCCGCAACAAGTTCAATTTAGGGCGGCATGGCGGAAAAGACCGGTTGGTTCGGTTTCTGGACCAGTCGCTGACGCCGAGCAGCGTTGAACAACCCGGGATGCTCTCCCGGGTCTATTTTTTCTTGCGTGCCCAGAAACGCGGACGGGTCAAACACCCCTTGTCGGACTCGCTGGCCGTCCTTTTGCGTCACGAAGCCCAAAAGCTCATCGATGAGAATCCGGGGTTGCTGGCTAGCTTCCAAAACAGCGCCGGCCAGGCTGGAAACGGTGAAGCGCAGTGGTTCGAGTTCGTCAATCGGATTTCCAACCGCGTAATGGTCCACTTTGGCAACCACTTGCTGGATCATCTTTCCGGCGCCAAGGTGTTTAACATTTTCCACACCATTGGTTCGGCCGGCGGGCTGTACACGCTTTTAGCGCCCTATTTCGTTGCTTTTCAACAGTTTGCCAAGGGACGCGGCCTGGGGGTTCAGATCGCCCGGCAAGTAGCGCAGTCGATGGCTCATGAGACGGCTGCGCCGGAAGGAGATCTGCATGTGGCCCATTTTACCGACACCTTTTACGAGATCAACGGTGTGGCCGTGACCCTGCAACAGCAGGTTGAAATGGCGGCTGCCGCCAACCGGCGCTACACGCTGATTACCTGCGACGATCAGAACCGGCGACCCCAGAAAGGGGTTGTCCATTTCAAGCCCGTTGGTGCCTACAGTCTGCCGGAGTACAAGCAGCAGATGGTTTTCTACCCGCCCCTGCTGGAAATGCTCGACTACTGCTACCAGCAGGGGTTTAACCACCTCCACACAGCGACACCGGGTCCTATCGGTCTAGCGGCCCTGGTCATTGCCCGATTGCTTCAGGTGCCCATCTCCGGGACCTACCATACGGCGATACCCCAATATGTTCAAGTTCTCACAGGCAGCGGTTTCATGGAAGAGTTGGCCTGGAAATTCGTCATCTGGTACTATGACCAAATGGACCTGATCTATGCGCCGTCTCAGAGCACCAAAGATGAACTGATGGAAAAGGGAATCAGCACGAAAAAAATCCGGGTCTATCCCCGGGGAGTCGATAATCGACGCTTCCATCCGGCCAAGCGCAATGGGTTTTTCAGAAAATGGGGTTGTGATGAGGAGCGAACCAAACTGATTTACGTGGGGCGGGTTTCCAAAGAGAAGAATCTTCCCCTGCTGGCCAAAGCCTATCGACAGCTGGTTCAGCGCTATCCCGAGGTGATACTGACCGTTGTCGGTGACGGCCCCTACCTGGAGGAGATGCGCGGCGATATTGCCGATTTGCCCTGCATTTTCACGGGGCGGCTGGAAGGTGAGCACCTTGCGGCAGCCTATGCGTCCAGCGATGTTTTTGTTTTTCCCAGCACGACCGATACATTCGGCAACGTGGTACTCGAAGCCCAGGCATCGGGCCTGCCGGTCATTGTCGCCGATCGGGGAGGGCCGGTTGAAAATATCCTTGTGAACAAGACCGGTCTGGTTGCCAAGGCCGATTGTGCGAAATCCCTTTCTAACGCCATGGCGGTCTTGGCGGGCGATCCACAGCGTCGCAGCGAAATGGGTCGCGCTGCACGGCAGTACATGCAAGGCCGCTCTTTCGAAGCCGCCTTCGATGAAACCTGGGAGATTTTCAGCCGGCTAAACGGGAAAAATCCAGCCGCCGCCTGATCGATCGTGATGGCTGCCCACACTGAAAGAATGGATAGATGTCCGACGGGAAGGCTGTTTTTCCTGTGCAGGGGGGCTTGGTTGGCTTGGGTCTTCGGCTCAATGTTCGGCCAATGCGGGCTTCGTTGTCTACTCTTTTTCCCTGAGCAGGCGGGCAGCGTTTTTGACCAGTGGGTAGACCATCACGGTTTTTACCCGCGCACCGTGGCGTTGGTGGGTGCGGTCCATACGCCCGCGACCGCTGGTATCTCCCAGCCGTCGCCAATTGGCGGCCACATAACACCCCCCGTGAAAACGGCTTCGGTCCACCAGGGTTTCCGCAAGCCAGGGATCCACCCCGTAGTGCTCCTGCCAGTCGGAGCGCAGGCGTCGGATCACCGCCGCAAGCGCCATGCTCGCAAGGTTTCTGATTCTGGGGATAACCAGAAGCCGGCTGTTGTTCACCACATGCTGCAGCCGCTCTGCCCTGGTCGCATCGTCCCATCCGATCCACTGATCTCGCACCTTCATCCGCCAGGCCGGACTCGAAAACTGAACGCACCCGACCACTTCCCGGCAAGGTCGGGTTACGTAGATCAGATATTGCAGCCTCGCCCCGTAGGGCATCGCATACCCCAGGTAGTGATGACGGCTGAGAAGGTCCCGAAACAACGCCCGCTGCTCCCGGCTTGCGCACCACTCCACATCGAGCGGCGTAAAGGCTTCCACGCTTCCGGTCAGGTGACTTTCCGCCTCTGTGGGTTCCGCCGGCGCAATACTGCGCCTCGGCCCTGTCGCCCCGGGAGACTGTCTTTGCGGAAGGCTGAAAAGCCCCTGGCTTTCCAGCCGCTGCAGAAGATCTCTGCATTCTCGACCTTTGAGCTTGCCCGCGGGCCGCTTCCAGCCGAGCAGCTCGCATACCGTGTTGGCAAGCTCGGTCCTGCTTATCCCTCCGCAACTCTGGATGATCTCCTGAATCAGTGAGATTTCTTCTTTGGAAAATTCCCGGCCGCAAAACCTCTGGGCTTTTACTGGGATCATGGTACGCCCTCCATGGGATTTTTCCATAGCAGAGAACACAGGGGGTGTCCAGAAACTAATCACCTGCGGCTGAAAAACTTCATCGCGATTCGGAGCCGGGGCTTGCTCAACCGGATCGTATTGGCTATGCTTGCAGCCGGCCGACCAGCGAATCCGAGACCACCTCTGCCGGTTCGACCGTGCCTGCAACCGGCCACTCAAAGGAGCCATAGATGAAAAGCTATAGAAAAGAGTTGTGGTTTGAGGTGCCCACGCGACGGGCATTCATTAATATTACGCCAACGGTTCAGGCCTGCATCGACGAAAGCGGCGTTAAGGAAGGGTTCGGGCTCATCAACGCGATGCACATAACCGCCTCGGTTTTTATCAATGACGACGAGTCCGGCCTGCATCACGACTATGAGGTTTGGTTGGAAAAACTCGCCCCCCATGCACCGGTGTCCCACTATCGGCACAATGTCGGTGAGGACAATGCCGACGCCCACCTGAAACGCCAGATCATGGGTCGGGAGGTGGTGGTGGCCATTACCGATGGCCGACTGGATTTCGGCACCTGGGA
>JAWOIA010000228.1:0-6750 GCA_046484885.1 Desulfosarcina sp.
GGGCGATTACTTCGACACGGTTCTCAAACCCCGCATTGCCAAGGTGGTCTATTCCGAAAGTTGGAAAGACGGCAAACCGACTGCCCGTCATACAGGCATTTCCCACTGCTTCAAATACATCCGCCTGGAATCCTATGAGGATACGCTCAACAACCTGCGCCTTGACGATAACCCTTTGCGCAATAAAGCGATATCCGCCAATCCGCTGCTCAAGGAAGACTACATGCTTCGGTATATGCTGGATGTGGAGTCCCGGGGGAGCCAGTCATTGCTCAACATTGATGCCTTTGCCGACCCGACCGCCTATACCCTCCAAGTCAAGAAGCCGGGAACGGACGAGTATGTCACTCGGGCCGTAGATCTGATTGAAACCTTCAATTACCTGATCGGTTTGCGCGTGTTGCATATATCAGCACCGCAAACCTTCCAGGCAACATTCAAGCGCCTCAAAGATCCGGAACTGCCTCAAGACCATCACACCAAGCTGGTGGTTGATGGACGTATCCGGCAGGATGCCGAAGGTCCATGGTGGTTCCGAAAGCTCGAAGGATGGGTGCCCAAGGCCCCGGCCAATCCCAACAACGGCCACAGGGAGAATGTTTTGATCGTCTGGCGCAAGCTCACCGGCGACCTGGAGAAGGACAACTTGATGTTGGACGAGTGGTTCCGGAAGTACCGCTTCAGCACCCGAAATTTCGAGTTTGACACCATTTATGTCAACGGTAGCAACAACCTGCCCAACCTGAAGCTGGCCGACGAAAACTAGAATGTCCGCCTTATCGAAGAAGAGTTTATGAAAAAAATGTGGGAGGTGGACGGATGATTGAATCCCGAAATCTTCCCGCAAAGGCCGATTTTCTGATCTATACAACGGAAGATGGTCAGGTCCGCATGGAAACCCGCCTGCAGAACGAGACGATCTGGTTGACTCTCAATCAGATGGCAGCGCTTTTCGGAGTGGACAAGTCCGGAATCAGCCGCCATCTGAAAAACATCTATGAAACCGGTGAATTGCGAAGGAAGGCAACTGTTGCAAATTTTGCAACGGTTCAAAAAGAGGGGGATCGAAGCGTTTCCCGCGAGTTGGAACATTATAACCTGGATGCCATTATCTCGGTCGGATATCGGGTAAACAGTATCCGTGGAACCCAATTTCGCATCTGGGCGACGGAACGGCTTAAGGAGTATATCGTCAAGGGATTCACCCTGAACGATGAACGGTTGAAAGAGCCGGGGGGAGGACGTTACTTTGAAGAGCTTCTGGCCCGTATTCGGGATATACGCTCTTCCGAGAAAGTCTTCTGGCGCAAGGTGCTCGATATTTATGCCACCAGCATCGATTATAACCCACGCACTGAGACATCTCAGATGTTTTTTAAACAGGTGCAGAATAAAATGCACTGGGCGGCACATGGTCATACGGCGGCAGAACTGATCTATCAGCGAGCCGATGCCGGTCAGCTCAACATGGGGATCACAAACTATCCGGGAAACAGATTGCTGAAACGTGATGTTGAAGTGGCCAAGAACTATTTGTCCGAAGACGAACTGAACATCCTGAACCGGATTGTGACCGCCTATCTCGAAGTTGCCGAAATCCAGGCATTGAACCGAAATCCCATGACCATGCAGGACTGGATTGCGCGGTTGCATCAGTTCCTAGCCATGACCGGTCGAGAGCTGTTGACCCACTCCGGAAAAATCAGCCATGAAGCCGCTCTGGAAAAAGCCCATGAAGAATATGAAAAATTCCGATTGAAACGACTGGAAGAACCCTCTGAGGTCGAAAAGCACTTCATTGAGGCGGAACAGGGACTGAAGCAGATCGAGAAGTCCAAAAAGGAGGGAGGCGGACATGGCAAAGCGTAAAAACAAAGGCCCGAAGCAGCATGCCTTCCGCAACAAGCTGCTGCTTAACCAGTGGCTTGTCAGCATGTTCGGTATTGATCCTCTTGTGGAAAACAAAGTAAATGGTAAAATAGTTCGCCCATTTCACAAACTCGCCGATCCAATACGTGATTCGCGCATGGAAGGGCTTGATGCCGACAATATTCATAAATTTTACCACAATCTGGTGAACAGCAATTTGTTCTGGAACAATCAGTCCCTGCTTAGCAAGGCACAGATTCTTCTCTATGAGGAAAATATCGTTCGCCACACCCAAACCATTAACGAAAAGCGACATCGCTTGGTAGTATGGAAATATTTTCAGTGGCTGACTCTGCTCTTTGTCGAGATTTACCTGGATCGTTTTTTCAGCAATCGGGAAGGGTTACTCAATGATCTCAATGCCTTTGTGGAGAGATTTAATCGTCACTGGGGCGATTATGCCGATGTGCCTGCATACAACGAAGACGACCTGAATAAACTCTGCCTCCAGAACGCCACCGGCAGCGGCAAGACGCTGCTGATGCATGTCAATCTGCTGCAATACCGCCACTATGCCGGGAAGCACGGAAAAGACAAGGACCTCTCCCGTGTCATCCTGTTGACACCTAATGAACGGCTATCAGAGCAGCATATTGCTGAATTCAGGGAAAGTAATATCGCGGCAGACAGCTACCTGCAATCCCGTGGTAGCCTGTTCGGCTTTGCCAATGGGCTTGAGAGGGTCGATGTGCTTGAGATTACCAAGCTGGCCGATCAGGAAGGGCCTAATACCATAGCCACCAGAAACCTTGGAGATCAGAACCTGCTTTTGGTAGATGAGGGGCATCGTGGGCTCTCAGGCTCCAAAGCCAAAGAAGAAGAAAATGCCTGGTTTCGGCGCCGGGCCGGCTTATGTGAAAAAGGTTTTACATTTGAGTACTCGGCAACCTTTGAGCAAGCCGTTCATGCAGCAGGTAATGCCGATTTTGAGGACAGTTACGCAAAAACCGTCGTTTTTGATTATTCCTACCGATGGTTTTATGAAGACGGTTTCGGGAAAGATTATCAGATTCTGAATCTTCCTGAATCGTTCGACGAAACTCAGTCCATTTATATGACCGCTTGTCTGCTCAAATTTTACCAACAGCTTCGGATTTACGAGGAAAAGTCTAAGGGGTTTGAGCCATTCAATCTGGAGAAGCCCTTATGGGTTTTTGTCGGCAGCACGGTTTCCTCCGGCAAGATGAGCAAGGATGAACAGATTGTTGCCACGGATGTGGCGCTCATCATTCAATTCATTGCCGACTTTCTGGAAAACCATCAGGCCACCATCCGCCGGATGCAAGAGATCCTAACCGGCAAGGGTCAGGATACAGGATTATTGGACAAGGATGGAAACGATATTTTTGCCGGTGCCTTTACATATTTAGCCCGGGCGATGAATGGCGGTGAAACCATTGAAGCGCTTTATCGAGATATTCTCGCACGGCTGTTCAATCATGCCGCAGGCGGTCATCTTTCGCTGGATCGAATCAAGGGTGAATCCGGCGAGGTGGCATTGCGGGTCGGCACCTCCGAGACACCATTCGGCCTGATTAATGTGGGTGATGCCAAAAGCCTTTGTGATCATGTGGCTGAAGTTTCGGCACAGAACAGTACCCGACTTACGGTTGAAGACAGCGATTTTACCGAGGCCATGTTTACCTCCGTGAAGGATTCTAAGTCGCCGGTGAACCTGCTCATAGGTTCCAAGAAGTTCGTAGAGGGTTGGGATTGCTGGCGAGTCAGTACCATGGGCTTGATGCATGTCGGGCGTTCGGAAGGTTCTCAAATTATCCAGCTATTCGGTCGAGGTGTCCGTTTAAAGGGTTATGAGTGGAGCCTTAAACGCAGCGGTCATTCACATATGCCCATTCGGCCGACCTTTATCGAGGAGCTGGAAACACTGAACGTGTTCGGCATTGAAGCCGACTTCATGGAAAAGTTCCGTGAATTTTTGAAAGAGGAAGGGTTACCCGGCAACGAGCGGCGCAAGATCATTACGATCCCTCTTAACGTTACTTATGACTTTGGCAAGAAGCTCAAAATTCTGCGGCCGAAACGCAAGGCTTCCGACGGCAAGGAGTACGATTTCAAAAAAGACGCACCAGTTCCTACGGTTGGGGATATTCCGCACTACATGACCCACAATAAGGTGGTCGCAGACTGGTACCCACGAATTCAGGCAGTGCAATCGCGAGAAACGTCCCTGGCAACCCAGAAAGACATGGTGACGCTGGGCGAACAACACCTGGCCCTGTTGGATTACGACATACTCTTTTTTGACCTGGAGCAGTTCAAACGTGAGCGAAGCTGGTACAACTTAAATGTCTCCAAAGAAGGCATTTATCAACTCCTGAAAAATCCGACCTGGTACACGCTTTATCTTCCGAAAAACCGCTTGAACCCGGAGAGCTTTGACGGCGTGCTCCTTTTGCAGCGGGTGGCATCTGAGCTTCTCAAGTGCTACTGCGGCCATTACTACAACTACCGAAAACGCGAGTATATCGAGCCACGACTTGAGCTCCGGGACCTGTTGCAGGAGGATGACAATATCCCGAAGGAAGAATTCTATCAGCTTATTGTTGATGGTGATGAAGAACAGATCATATTAGGCATTCAGCAACTCAAAAAAGAACTAACCGAAAAAAAGAACGACCTTCCTAAAGCTGGAGATCTTTTTGCCTGTAATTTCACAAAACATCTGTTCCAGCCGCTGTTTCATGTCCGCCGAGGTGGAAAAATCAACGTCATTCCGGTTGCACTCAATGAAAGTGAATATCAGTTTGTCACCGATCTGAAGACCTGGTGCGACGACCACAAATCCGTTTTGGAAAAGGACGGCATGGAACTTTTCCTGCTTAGGAACATGAGTCGCGGAAAGGGCGTGGGATTTTTTGAGGCAGGTAATTTTCATCCCGACTTTATCCTGTGGATGCTCGTGGGTGGGAAGCAATATGTCACTTTCATCGAGCCGCACGGCTTGCTGCACGAAGGCCTCGCCGGCGAAAAGGTGCTTTTCCATAAGCGGATCAAGAATGTAGAACAAAGGCCTCGAGGGCTCACGAGGCCTCCCTCTGGAAGGTCAGGAGCATGACGATGGCGTCTTCCTTGCTCTCCTCGTAGTACCTCGGCCGGATGCCGATGGGCTCGAAGCCGAAGCGGCGATAGAGCGCGATGGCGGCCTCGTTCGAGCGACGCACCTCGAGCGTCACGTAGCGGATGCCGAGGCCCGGTGCTTGACTCATCGCACGCGAGAGCAGCTGCGTCCCGAACCCTCGCCGCCTGTGCGCGGGGTGGGTCGCCACCTTGAGGATGTGGATCTCGTCGCGGACGACCCAGTAGTTGATGAAGGCCACCGGGCCCACCCCCGGCGCCGGGCACAGCGCCTCGAGCCTCGCCCAGTCCCGGCCGAGCTCCTCGACGAAGAAGGCGCGCGACCAGGGTGAGTCGAAGGACGCGCGCTCGATCTCCAGGACCGCCTCGATGTCGTCGAGCCCCACGGATCTGACCTCGGCCCGCCCCTCGGGCTCAGACCGGATCACGACCCGCCACCAGCATCAGGCTCTCCCGGGCGATGGCGCGCTGCTCGTCACCCGGCACGACGACGACCCTGCAGCGTGCGCCCTCGCCGGTGATGTCCATCGGAGCCGAGCCGTCGAAGCCGTCGCTGCGGTGGGGGTCGACCGAGGCCCCGAGATAACGCAGCCGCTCGACGAGGCTCGACCGGAGCCACGCGGAGCGCTCGGCCACCGCACCGGTCAGGACGAGCAGATCCATGCCCCCGACCGCGGCCGTCATGGCCGCGACCCCTCGGGCGAACCGGTGGAGCAGCACGCGACCGGTCGCGACGCACCGGTCGTCGCCCTTGGCGGCGAGCTCGAGCACCTCGACGAGGTCGCTCGACACGCCCGAGAGGCCGAGCACCCCGGAGCGCTGCCCGAGGAGGGCGTCGAGCTCGTCCGGACCCCAACCCTCGGCACGCATCAGGAGCGTCACCGCCGCTGGATCCAGGTCTCCGCTGCTCGTCGCGCCCGGCAGGCCCTCCCGCGCGGTCAGGCCCGTCGTCGTGTCGACGCACCTGCCGCCGACCACCGCGGTGGCGCTGCACTCGTCGCCGAGGAACAGCGAGACGATGCGGCTCGTCCCCGGAGAGAGTCCGAGCAGCCCCTCGGCGCAGTGGATCGCGTGCTGGTGCGAAACCCCGTGGAAGCCGTAGCGCCGGATGCCGGAGCGGTCGTAGAGCTCGTAGGGCAAGGCATAGAGGAACGCCTCGGCGGGCATCGTCTGGTGGAATGCGGTGTCGAAGACCGCCACGTGGGGCGCTCCGGGGAACAGGGCCCTGGCCGCCCGGATGCACTGCAGCGCGGCCGGATTCCGCCGCGGCGAGAGCGTGGAGCACGCCTCGATCGCTCGGACGACCTCGTCGGTCACCAACGCCGGACCGCGGAAGCGCTCTCCACCGTGGGTGACCCCGTGGGCGATGACGGTGAGCTTCTTGGTGTAGACGTCTGGGCTCGTCGTCGGGCTCGACAGGACTGCGGCCACCCGCTCGAGGGCCTCGGCGTGGCTCGGGGCCGAGGTGGCTCCCTCGCCGCGGCCCCGTCCCCCGTAGGCGTATCTGTGCTCGGGAGACTCGCCTCCGATCCCCGCGATGGAGCCGCTGACGAGGACCTCCTCGTTCTCGCCCATGTCGAACAGGTCGTACCCGACCGTATCGTGCGTGCTCCTGAAGACCAGAGCCCTCATGCGGCTCCAAAAGGCGGCCCGGATACTTATGGCACAAGCCGGCTACAAACTCGTTTGAAGCATAAAGCAGGGGTGCATACATGGCAAAAACTA
>JAWOIA010000241.1:0-10240 GCA_046484885.1 Desulfosarcina sp.
GCCACCCTCGGCACGCGCACCTCGCGCACCACCGACGCGTCCATGTGGCCGCACGACTCGAGATACCCGGCGGCGAACTCTGCGAACCGCGCGTGGACGTGCCGGTCACGCGTGTCCCACCTCTACCTTCTGCGTATTGCGGGCCTCAAGGCGTTCCAGATTCCTCTGCTACCCGAGTTGGATGCAAGGAAGGTTATGGCCTTGAACCAAGGCGAGGCATCTCTCGATTGGACAGGTCATGCAGTGGCCGCCGCTGCGACCCTTGCCAAGTTCGAACCCGGCGATGGGGATGACCTCCACGCCCGCCTGGCGCATCTTAGCGATGGTATAGGTATTGCGTTCGTACGAGACGACCACGCCCGGCTCGAGGGCCACGGTATTGTTGGCGTCGTCCCACTGCTCGCGCTCCATCTGGTATTGATCGCCGCCTGTTTCCACGACGGTCAGCTTCTTCACCATGAGGGCATCGGCCACGGCCGAGAGGAAGCCCTTCTCCACGGTCACGTGGAAATCGCCCTCATTTTTACCCGGCCGCAGACTGACGGCCCTGATGTTGTTGACGACCTTCGGATAAGCCGTGACGATATCGCGATCCAGCATCGTGAAAACCGTGTCCAGATGCATATGGGCCCGATCCTTGGTCATTACGGCGACGATCACGCGGTCCACCGCTTCTCCGGCAAACAGCGCCTTGGCGACCAGTTCGATCATTCGACCCTGGGTGCGCTCGCTCATACCGATGGCCAGTGTGCGGTTGCCGATGGGCTGGACGTCGCCGCCTTCCAGCGACGCGTTACCGAAATCCTGCATATCGAAGGTGCCGTCCCAGTTTTGCTGGGGATACCAGAATTGGAAACCGGCGTCTTGGAACATGGGATGAGCCCGGTAGATCGTGGCCATATTCAGCGCTTCGCGCCGCCGCGCCGGCCAGTACATAGGATTGACCGTCACGCCGTTGTAGATCCAGCAGGAGGGATCGCGTTGGAAGAGGCTATTGGGCACGGGCGGGAGGACGAAGTAGCCAGGGTCATCCACGGCCGCCGCCCCGAGAGAAATCTCGCGGTACTTCGGCAGATCGAAGCCCAACGTCTCCATCTCGCCGATGGTCAGACCGCCCACCAGATGTTTGGCCAGGACGTCCGGTTTCATGTTCGTCAGGAACGACCGGACTTCGTCCATCAGCGACCAGCCGACGGTGTACTCCGACGCCACCAATTCGATCACCCGCGCGCGGGCCTGCTCGCTGGCGGCCAGCGCCTCAGCCAGCAGGTCAAGATGATAGAAAACCTCAACGCCCCGATCGCGCATCGCTTTCACAAATTGGTCATGTTCATATTGGGCGCGCTCCACCCACAGCACGTCATCGAAGAGTAGGTCATCGTGGTTGCTCGGGGTCAGCCGTTTCAGGCTCAGGTCCGGCCGGTGGACAATCACCTTTCGCAATTTGCCTACTTCGGAATTTACACCAAACGTTTGCATTTTGAATCTCCTTTATCTGTTGCTTGAGCAGAATGATAACCTGCCCTTTGAAAAGGTACAGTTACGGGTTGTCCGTGGCACAAATACCCTCCAGCGCCGAGACGCTTGTGCTGTTGATCCAGTTTGTCTCACCAGCATCGTTGAGCATGTACCAGAGGCTGCTGCCGTAGTCGGCCGCCACGCCCACTTCATACTGGCCAGCCGGAATCTCGCCGCTGGGTTGGCCACCCAGCGTGTTTGAGGTATAAGCCGACGCTGGAGCATCCAGTACGGCTGTGCATTCTCCTGCCTCATAGACCCTCGTGTCCGGCACCTGGTTGTAGATGTCTGGATCGACGGTCGGCGTTGCCGTGTCAGCGGGAGGGGTAACGGGATTACACGCTGCCATAATCGGCAGCAGAATGATCAGTGTGAGGAATAACCATCTATTTCGCATGTGAACCTTGCTCCTTGTTATTGAACTTAATCCTAATCATGGCAGGACCGCCACCACGTTTGTGCCGGCGGTTCCGGCGACGATTTGCTCGATGTCGGCCAGGCTGCCGATGGCCGCGCGCTTGGCGGTCTGCCGGACAAAATCGATCGCCGCCTCGACTTTAGGCCCCATCGACCCGGCGGCAAAATCGTAACCCGCCAGCTCATCGGCCGTGATCTCCGCGACGCGTCGCTGGGTAGGCTTGCCCCAATCGAGGTAAACCCCGTCGACATCGGTGGCCATGATGTACAGGTCGGCGCCGATGTCGCGGGCCAGTAAGGCCGTCGCCCGGTCCTTGTCGATCACCGCTTCCACCCCGATCAGCGTCCGCTCTTTCTCAGGATCGTACATGGTCGGGATGCCGCCGCCACCGGCGCAGATGACGACCACGCCCTTATCCAGTAACCACTTGATCGGCCGCTCTTCAAAGATGCGCTTCGGCAGTGGCGATGGCACCACGCGGCGCCACTTGTTGCCGTCCGGCTTGATCGACCAACCCTTTTCGGCTGCCAGTCGTTCGGCGACCTCTTTCTCGTAGACCGGTCCGACGAACTTCGTCGGATTCTGAAAGGCCGGGTCGTCGGGGTCGACCTCGACCATTGTCAGCAGGGTGGCGAACGGCACTTCGAAAGGCAGCAGGTTGCCCAGTTCCTGCTCGATCATGTAGCCGATCATGCCCTGGGTCTGCGCCCCCAACACATCCAGAGGGTAGGCTTCGACTTCTTCGAAGGCATCAGCCTGCAGGGCCAGCAGGCCGACCTGCGGGCCATTGCCGTGCGATAAAACCAGCTGGTGTTCCATAGCAACGGGCGCCAGCGCTTGGGCGGCGGTCTGTGTATTGTGCCGTTGCACCTCGGCCGTCATTGGCTCGCCCCGCTGCAATAATGCGTTTCCTCCTAAGGCTACAACGATTCTCATGATGTAACTCCTTTCTCGCTGAGCATCTAGGACGCGGGCGCATCCCAAGGCATGCCCCACACTTGCATCAACTGGGCGTAAAATTGGACCATCTTGCTCAGACCCTCGACAGGGATGCGCTCATCGATGCCATGTTCCAGTCCCATAAAACTCGCGTCCATTACCAGCGACGTAAAACGATAAATATGATCGCATACCGGTACAAAGTGCTGGCAGTCAGTCCCGCCCAGCATCACGAACGGCGCGACGGGCGGGTTGTCGAATAGCTCGCGAATGACTTGCTTAAGACCCTCATACGCCGGGCCACTGTCGGGCGATATGGGTAGCGCCTCGTTGAACTTGCCCGGCACGGGTTCAATCAGCACGCGTTCGTCGTCAATTATCTTGCCGGCATATTCCAGCACCTCGTCGATTGTATTGCCGGGCAACAGGCGGAAATTAACGGTGGCTTTCGCTTCGGAGGGGATCGTGTTGTCCTCCACGCCACCGCGGACGATCGTCAGCGCGGTTGTCGTGCGAATGCTGGCATTCATCTCGGGGATGGCGGTTAGCCAGCGCTGCAACAGCGGACCAAATAGCCAGACGTTGGCGAAGGCTACCTGCAGATAGATCGGCGCGGCCCGGCCGATGCCGTGGTACATGGGCCGCAACCGGCGAACATGAGTCGGCATGGGGTGAGCTTCTAGTCGCGCCAGGGCCCGCGCCAGGACGCCGATCGCCGTTTGTGGCGGCGGCGTCGAGGAGTGCCCCGGCTGGCCCTGGACCGTGATCTCAACTGTCAGGTAGCCCTTCTCACTTGTGCCCACTAGAGCGACCGGGCCGCGTACGCCGGCCGCCAACCCTTCGAAAATGCCGCCGCCTTCGTCGACGATCCCGGCCAGGTGAACGCCGCGCTCCTGGAGCAGTTGGCCCATGACCTTGCAGCCATTGACTCCGCCGGTTTCCTCGTCATGGCCCAGGCCGAACAAAATCGTGCGCTCTGGCTGGAAGCCGCGCGCCAACAAAACCTCGGCCGCCGCCATAATGCCGATGAGCTGGTTCTTGATGTCGAGCGTCCCTCGCCCCCAGATGAATCCGTCGGCGATGCTTCCTTCGAATGGGGGGTGGGTCCATTGGTCGAGCGAGGCGGGATCGGCTGAGACGACGTCCTGATGGGCCATCACCATAACCGGTTCCAGTTCGGGCCGGGCTCCCTGCCAGGAATAAAGCAAGCTGTAGCCGCCGATGAGCTCACGCCTCAAGTTCTTGTGAACCAAAGGATATGTTTCTTCCAGCATCCGGTGGAGTTGCCCAAACGCTTCGGCATCGGGCGTGCCCTGGTCATCCAGGGGCACGGTCTGGCAGCGCACGGCCGCCGACAGTTGCTCGGCCGTGCAATCCACGGCCATCTTGATGCTCGCCGGGATGTGGTGCTTCTTCATCTCATCAATGGCCAGGTCCTGGTATCTGGCAATATACTCGTCTACCGTGATTTTCTTTTGCGAAAATCCGGGGAATTGGAATGCCAGGATGAGGATTCCGGTTATGGCCAGCTTCAGTTTTATCATCTGTACGATTCCCTGCAAAAGTAACAAGCATCAGATGCCAATGCCCGTGGTTATGCTTTGAAATATTGACATTGTATTGTTAACGGTGTTTTTCACCACAGATTACGCAGATTTGCACAGATTGAGGGAAATTTTGTTTTCTTTGTAATTCATTGAGTATTAAAAGAATTGTTTTGCCACAAAATCACAAAAACACAAAATTTCACCAAAAAATATTCTTTTGATTACTAAGGTTTTGTGATATTTGGTGACTTTGTGTTTTAGTGGCTCTTATACCTCATAAGTAAAACCTTAATAACATCTATAATTTGAAATTTGAAATTTATAATCGGTACTTTCCCAATCTCAGCGAGGTTCAGCTGGAGCAGTTCCGCCAGCTGGGCCCGCTGTACTGCGACTGGAACGCAAAGATCAACGTGATCTCGCGGCAGGACATTGATAACCTGTACGAACGGCATGTTTTACATTCCCTGGCGATTGCAAAGGTCATCTCTTTCAAACCGGAGACACGGGTACTGGATGCCGGCACCGGCGGCGGTTTTCCCGGCATACCATTGGCTATCATGTTCCCGGAGGTACATTTTCACCTGGTCGACAGCACGGCCAAGAAACTGAAAGTTGTCCGGGACATCGCGGACAGAACCGGTTTGAAGAATATCACCACGGAACATTGCCGCCTTGAAAATCACCATGAGCAATATGATTTCGTGGTCAGCCGCGCGGTGGCATCCATAGAAAATATTCTGAATTGGACCTGGAAGAATATCCGTAGAGAGGGATTCAATGATCTGCCGAATGGCATTCTGTACCTGAAGGGCATGGAGGCATGGGGGAAGAGTGGAAGAGGGGAAGAGGGGAAGAGGGGAAGAGGGGAAGAGGGGCATGGGGGAAGAGGGGAAGAGGGGAAGGGGGAAAAAGGGGAAGAGGGGAAGGGGGGAAGAGGGGAACAATTTGGCAATCGGACTGTACGACAAGAGATTTACGAATTAAAAGGCCTGTTTTCCGAACTGTTCTTTAATACCAAAGTCCTGGTACATCTTTTTTAAAAAAAGCAGTCCGGCAGGGAGATGCATCATTAACTTATAATTATTCAATTCCAATTCTTATCTTTGCAGCGTTGAGAATGGTGGCGATCCTGCCGGGAAGTTAGAAACTAGAAACTAGAAACAAGAAACATAAAACACTATGAGCGAAGAGATCAAAAAACTGGAACCGAAAGAGGTTTGGAAACATTTTTATTCACTGACGCGTGTACCGCGGCCATCGAAGCATGAGGAAGCCATCCAGAAGTTCATCATGGACTTCGGAGAAGAGGTGGGACTGGAAACGGTCCGCGACAAAGTGGGGAACATCATCATCCGTAAACCGGCCACGCCGGGGATGGAAAATCGAAAGGGCATCATCCTGCAGGCGCACCTGGATATGGTGCCGCAGAAGAACACCTCCATGCAGCACGATTTCACCAAAGACCCGATCATCCCGTTTATCGATGGGGAATGGGTGAAGGCCAAAGGCACCACGCTGGGCTCCGACAATGGCATCGGCGTGGCGGCGATCATGGCGGTGCTGGAATCAAAAGAAATCCCGCACGGCCCGATCGAAGCGTTGCTGACCTGCGATGAAGAGACCGGCATGACAGGGGCCAACGGTCTGCAACCCGGATTGCTGAAAGGCGAAATCCTGATCAATCTCGACTCGGAAGATGAGGGAGAACTGTATATCGGATGTGCCGGCGGAGTGGACGTATCGGCTGAATTTCCGGTCAGGGAAGTGGAAGTGCCTGAGTTTTACATTCCTTACCGCATCAGCCTCACCGGGCTGAAAGGGGGGCATTCGGGACTGGATATCAATTACGGGCGCGGGAATGCCAACAGGATCATGAACGAATTGCTGATGCTTGCCGCAGATAAAACGGACGCCCGGCTTGCCCACATCGAAGGCGGCAACCTGCGCAACGCCATCCCCAGGGAGGCGTTTGCCACGGTCGTTATCCCTGAAAATAAAAAGGAAGAATTCAAAATGGTTGTGGCAGAGTTCGAAGAAAATGCCAAATTGATGTTCAAGGAGGCCGATCCTGGTCTGATGATAACCGCTGCTTCGACAAAAATGCCCCAGCATGTGATCGATACGGATTCTCAGACAAGGATATACCAGGCTATCGAAGTATTGCCCAACGGCATGATCTCGATGCTGAAAGACATGCCCACGGTAGTGGAAACATCCACCAACCTGGCCATTGTACGGCTGAAAGATGGGAAAATCTTCACCGCAAGCCTGCTGAGAAGTTCAGTGGATGAGAAAAAAATGGAGCTGGCCGGAAAAATGAAAACGATCCTGGAAGAAGCGGGAGCTGCCGTCACCATCAGTGGTGAATATCCGGGTTGGAAACCCAACGTCGACTCCCCTATCCTGGACGTGATGAAAACCGTTTACCAGCAACGCTTTGGCAAGGTGCCCGAAGTAAAGGTCATCCATGCCGGGCTGGAATGCGGCATCCTCGGCTCGAAATACCCGCACTGGGACATGATCTCCTTCGGCCCGACCATCCGCGGTCCGCACTCCCCTGATGAAAAAGTCCATATCGGTACCGTGGATTTGTTCTGGAAATTTTTACTCGAAACACTGAGAAGCGTTTAGTGTTTCGTGTTTGGTGTTTCGTGGTGAGAGAATATTTTAGATTTGTTTGGATTTTGGTGCTTGGAATTTATTTGGAATTTGGTGCTTGTTATTTGGAATTTCAGAATTAAGTTGTACTTTTGCACCTTCAAATTGACATATCATGAAAAGAACATTCCAGCCATCGAACAGAAAGCGCAAGAATAAGCACGGTTTCCGGGAAAGAATGTCGACCAGGAACGGCCGGAAGATTTTATCCAACAGGCGGGCTGCCGGAAGGAAAAGATTGACCGTTTCCGATGAAATGAAGTAATAGAGGCTTGATAAATACAAGCTGTTGTATAAAAAGGCTGTTTATAAACAAACAGCCTTTTTTTTTGTAGTCCGACGACTAAAGCCGTCGGTTCTGAGTGTCTGGACAGCCAACCAGACTACTCCGACGACTAAAGCCGTCGGTTCTGAGTGTCTGGACAGCCAACCAGACTACTCCGACGACTAAAGCCGTTGGTTCTGAGTGTCTGGACAGCCAGCTGGACTACTCCGACGACTAAAGCCGTCGGTTCCAACATTTGTAAAATATTAGGAACCAACGGCTTTAGTCGTTGGACTACGATTCTTTTCAGCTTTAGTCGTTGGACTACGATTCTTTTCAGCTTTAGTCGTTGGACTACGATTCTTTTCAGCTTTAGTCGTTGGACTACGATTCTTTTCAGCTTTAGTCGTTGGAGCACGACCCCATCCCAGGCAGTAATTCAATTGCCCAGACTTTTAATACAGCCCCTTCTCATTTCACCGATTTTGCTTATTTTCGCCCTTTCGTCAACCATTCATCCATTTAATCATTGTTTTCCATGAATAAGCAAAAGCGCGCCGGTTTCGAAAAACTCCTGCCCTATGCCGTTGCATTGGCCATATTCTTCCTGGTCATCATTATTTATTTCGTCCCCATCCTGGAAGGGAAAAAACTATCCTCCAGCGATATGGTACATTTCAAAGGCATGTCGAAGGAAATTGTCGATTACCGTGAAAAGACGGGCGAGGATCCGCTATGGACCAATAATATGTTCGGCGGCATGCCCGCTTACCAGATATCGGTGAAATATGACAAAAATCTGATGACTTATGTTCACAGGGCGCTCCGATTAAATTTCCATTTACCGGTGGGGATGGTCATCATTTACCTGCTGGGTTTTTATTTCCTCCTCCGGGTGCTGCAAGTAAATCCGTGGCTCAGCATTGCCGGGGCCATTGGTTTCGCCTTCTCCTCTTATCTTTTTATTATCCTGGAAGCAGGACATACCTCCAAAGCTTACGCCATAGGGTACATGGCCCCTGTCATGGCAGGGGTGATCCTGGCATACCGGGGAAAATTCCTGATCGGCGGGATCATTACCGCGATTTTTCTTGCCCTGGAGATCCTGAGCGGCCACCCACAGATCACTTACTATTTGATGTTCATGGTGCTGATCTATGGCATAGCAGAGATGGTCCGGCATATCCGGGAAAAGCAATTCCCCGCATTCCTCAAAGCTTCTGCAGTGCTCATCACAGCAGCCATCCTCGCCATACTGACCCATACGGCAATGCTCTGGAATACATATGAATACAGCAAATACTCGATCCGGGGCGCCACCGAACTATCGTCCGAGAAAGAGAACCGGACCAGCGGGCTCGACAAGGATTATGCGACGGCCTGGAGCTATGGCGTGGCCGAAACCATGACCCTCCTCATCCCCAATTTTCACGGGGGATCATCCCATGGGTCATTATCGAAGAATTCTGAAACCTACCGCGTTTTATCCGACAACAGGGTCCCCAATGCCGACCAGATCATCAAAGGATTGCCGCTTTACTGGGGGACGCAGCCTTTCACATCGGGACCGGTTTATGCCGGGGCGATCATCATCTTCCTTTTTGTCTTTTCACTGTTTTACCTGAAAGGGCCGCTGAAATGGTGGGGGATTGCCGTAACGGTACTGTCGATAACCCTGGCGTGGGGAAAGAATTTCATGCCGCTGACGGAGTTTTTTCTCGATTATGTCCCGTTGTATAATAAGTTCCGCGCCGTATCCATGATTTTAGTGATCGCCGGCTTATCCATCCCTTTGCTGGCATTTATTGCCCTTGACAAGGCTTTAAAAGATGAACGAAGGGAACTGATCTTCAGATATCTGAAATTAAGCCTTTACATTACAGGTGGGTTGCTCCTCTTCTTCATCCTGCTGGCCGGGAGCCTTTTCACATTCACTTCGCCCGGCGATGCGCGCATGGAACTGCCCGATTGGCTGATGAGCGCACTCAGGGACGACAGGCTGCGGATGTTTCGCACCGATGCTTTCCGTTCGCTGGTATTCATTCTGCTGACATTCGGCCTGCTGTGGGCATTTTTCAAAAACAAGCTGAAACTGACCTGGGTACTGGTGATCCTTCCCGCTTTGATCCTCATCGACATGTGGCCGGTTAACAAGCGATACCTCAACGAAGCTGATTTCATGAGGAAAACACAGGTTGACAATCCCTACCAGCCGACCCAGGCCGATCTCGCCATACTCCGGGACAAGGACCTCCATTACCGGGTATATCATTTAGGCGAAGCTTTTGACCAGTCGGCCCGGACCTCCTTTTTTCACAAGAATATCGGGGGATATCACGGCGCCAAGATGAGAAGGTACCAGGAGCTGATCGATTATCCGTTGAGCATGGAGCGGGGCCTGCTGGCAGAAGCGCTGAGCAACCAGATTCTTCCGCTTGAAGAAGCCATGCGAAGCGCGACGGCATTCAACATGCTCAACACCCGCTATTTCATTGTAAATCCCCAGACCGACCCGCTCAGGAATCCATTTGCACTGGGAAATGCATGGTTTGTGGAAGATTACATCCTGGTGGAAAATGCGGATGAAGAACTGGCCGCGCTGGATGAGATCGACGCCGCCACCACGGCTGTCATCGATAAGCGCTTTGAGTCCTTCCTGGAAGGATTTTCTTTCCCTGAATTCTCCGGCAGCACGATAGAACTCGTATCCTACGCACCGAACCGCTTACAGTACAAATATTCGGCTGATCAGGATGAGATGGCCGTATTTTCGGAGGTTTATTATGATAAGGGCTGGAATGCTTACATAAACGGTGAAAAAGCGCCCCATTTCCGGGCCAATTTTGTCCTTCGGGCAATGATCCTGCCTGCCGGGGAGCACAGCCTGGAGTT
>JAWOIA010000259.1:0-9930 GCA_046484885.1 Desulfosarcina sp.
CACGATTCAATTTTTAAATTTCCCCTCACAGGCCAAGCCGGCAACCTCGGCCACATCGCCGCAAGCGATCGTGGCCGGCAGCCCGTCAGTATGCACTGCGCGCCTGCAGCCAGAACGGGGACATGCCGCGCAGGCGCTCGATGATGGGCGGCATGTCCCCGTTCTGGCTGCAGGCGCGCAGTGCATCCTGACGGGCTGCCGGCCACGATCGCTTGCGGCGATGTGGCCGAGGTTGCCGGCTTGGCCTGTGGGGGAAATTTAAAAATTGAATCGTGACACCAACCACCTCGTGATTGCCGTGGACGGATCGGAAAACTCCCGGCGGGCGGTGGACTATGTGGGGGGGCTTCTGGGGGGTCTGGGCGGGTTCACCCTAACTGTGCTGCATGTCATTCACGCACCGGGTGAGGACTTTTTCCCATCCCGCCGGGAGCGTGAGCGGTGGGTTCATTCGGGCCGCAAGAAGGTCGATCGATGGTTGGCTGACTACCGGCAGCTGCTGATTGCCGCCGGCTTTGACCCCGGCACGGTCTCAACGGCTATCGTTGAACGGGACGGACCGTCGCTGGCCTGGCTGATCCTCGATGAGACGACGTCCCTGGGTGCCGGTACCATCGTGGTGGGCCGGCAGGGGCTTTCGATCAAGGAGGAGGCCCTCTTTGGATCCGTTTCCAGACAGATTGTCAGCCAGGCCCGCAACTGCAGCGTCTGGGTGGTTCAATAGAACCCGTTGCGGTCTGTTGACCGGTGATGGGTCCGGAAAAACTGGTGATTTTCAAACCAAGGGTGAGAAAGCCGGAACATGGTAGAATCCGCTGCACGGGTACCCACGCCGTTTTATGCGCCGGTCCGGACCGACGCCGGCCCATTCCGCCCGTTCGGTCGGCACGCCGGCAGACCGGTGCGCCTCAAGCGGCTGGTGCCGGTTGTCGCTGTTGAACCGACCGATGGGCTGCTCTATCACCGCGACGGTCGGCTGCCCTCCCAGCTGCGGGTCGGATCTTTGATAGACGTCTATGCTTGATGAGCGCCGACCCGTCTCTGACTGGATCCGCGGCCGGCCCTGAACCGGTTACTGAAAAAAATTCATGTTCGGCCGGCTCGTTGTCTCTGGCTGACGATTGAAGAACCGCTCCAGTTCAGACCGAACCGCTTCCAGATCCGGCGCGTTGCCGATGCGTTTGTAAAAGCTGTGGCCAAATTTGAAATTGGCGCTGTAGTAGCGGGCAAATTTCTTGTAACGGCGCAGCGCTCGCCCGGCATCGAAATGGTGCTGTGTCAATTCCAGCAGCCGCACGGCGGTGCGCTGGAATATGCCGGGGTCCGGCTCAAGCAGGCCGGTCATCTGGGCCATGAACCAGGGTCGGGCGATGGCCATCCGACCGATGGCAACGCCGTCGCAGCCGGTGGACGTCAGCATCCGCTGGCAATCACGTTCATCAAACACGTCGCCATTGCCGAAAACCGGGATGGCTACGGCCTCCTTGACCAGTTTAATGTACTCCCAGCGCGGCGGGCGGGAGCGTCGATCCGGGGCCACCCGCGGGTGAAAAGTCAGGGCGTCGGCACCCGCAGCGGCGAAGCGTTTGGCCAAATCAACCGGCGTGGCCGGGTCGTCCTGCCACCCCGTTCGAAACTTGACAAACACCGGGATGGAGACGGCCCGGCGAACGGCCGCCACAATCCGGGCGGCCTGGTCCGGCATCTTCAGCAACGCTGCCCCGCACTGCTGTTTGCAGATGGCAGCCACGCAGCAGCCGAAATTGAGATCCACCCCGTAAATTCCCTTCTCCTCGACAATGCGGGCCGCTGTGGCCATGACCGTCGGATCACCGCCAAAAATCTGCATTACCAGGCGGTGGCGTTCGGCCTCCCGCCAGCAAAAGTAGGCTGAACCGCTTCGAATTTCATGGGGAACCCGGCGCGCACTGCACATTTCGCCAAAGAGCAGGCCATACCCACCGAAACCGGCCAGCAGTTCACGAAAGGCGATGTGCCCCAAAAAAGTCATGGGCGCCAGCACCAGCCGGCGATCGATGGTGGTGGCGCCGATGGCCAGAGGGTGGTTGAGCCGCGCTGCCAATCCGGTTTGCACCGCTTCAGCCATCAGTGCGACCCGATCAGGCGCTGGGGGTGCGTGTATGCTATCAGGCCGTCCTTCTTGCCCAGGGATGCCAGGGTCATGTTCAGGGCGGCGGCCAGGTCGACGGCCAGGGCTGTGGGGCGCGAAACGGCCAGGATAACCGGTATTTTCGCGCGGGCGGCCTTCTGGACCAGCTCGTAGCTGATGCGGGAGGAGAGGGTCAAAAGGCGCGCCTGCCCGATCCGTCCATCCAGGAACAATGCGCCGATGGCCTTGTCCAGGGCGTTGTGGCGGCCCACGTCCTCTGCGCTGCACAGGTATCCCAAATCGCGGTCGTAGATGGCGGCACCGTGGGCGGCACGGGTTTTGGCCCGCAGGGGCTGGTGG
Source organism: Desulfosarcina sp. (assembly GCA_046484885.1). Taxonomy (GTDB): domain Bacteria; phylum Desulfobacterota; class Desulfobacteria; order Desulfobacterales; family Desulfosarcinaceae; genus Desulfosarcina. The sequence continues at coordinate 2,471 of JAWOIA010000259.1, forward strand.
TCGCTCAGCCGCAGCAGCCGCTCCAGAGCGCCGCGAGCGTCCACGGGTGACCCGTGCGCCAAGGGGGTGAGGGCCTGAACCAGATCCGCCACGATGGATTTCCCGCAAATGCCGCAGGAGGTCTGGCTGATATAGCTGCGCCGATCCAGGTGGTCGGCGATGCGCGCCCTGCGGGCGGGGCTGAGGGTCACCGTAACCACGTTGGTGTCTTCTCCGTCGCAGAAGGCGATCTGGGTCAGATCACCGAGGGTGTCCACGATGCCCTCGCCCAGGCAAAAACCGGCCACGTGGGCCTTTTCGTTGCCGGGAGTGCGCATGACGACGGCATAGGGAGCACCCTGAACCCTTATGGAGAGGGGCTCTTCACCGATAAGAGCCATGGATTCGACGCTTTCGCGCCCGTTTTCCAGGAGTGTGATGGTCTGATGTCGGCTGTCCACAACGCCCTCCCTTTGCAAGCGGCAACCCGGTGCGCTCGACGACGCAGCCCCGAGGCGACCCGTTTTCAACAACCCGGGTGCGATTGCATGCCGCTGAGCCGGTAAATATAAGGATCGGCCTCTTTTTGTCCACCTTTATTGCCACCAGGGGCCTCGGTCCAGGCCTCCCTCCCCAAAATGCCCTTTTCGGGCTGCCTGGGAGTGCCCTGAGCTGCACGTGGTTTTTTTATTGACAATCGAGCAATAAAGTTCGATATTCACCACTTTCGATCTTTGGCGGTGGATGGGCTTTTCACAGGAGGGCAAAACGATGTACGCAGTGGTGGCTACAGGCGGTAAACAATATAAGGTCGAGGCAGGCGATATCCTCAGGGTCGAGAAGCTCGCCGGAGATGTTGGGTCAGCGGTGGCCTTCGACACGGTTCTGCTGGTTTCAGACGGTGAAACGGTTACGGTCGGCCGACCTGGCGTTGACGGGGCAACGGTTCACGGTCAGATCGTGGCCCAGGACAAAAGCAAGAAAATTCTTGTTTTCAAATACAAGCGCAGAAAAGGGTATCGCCGCAAACAGGGTCATCGCCAGTGGTTTACAGCGATTCGCATTGACCGTATCGAAGCCTGATCGGTTTTGTTAAATTACCAGGATGGCCGGCCCGTTTGTGATCGATTCGCCGGGCGCCTGGTGGGTGGTGAGGAGAGTACCATGGCACATAAAAAAGCAGCCGGCAGTTCTAAAAACGGTCGTGACAGCAATGCCCAGCGTCGGGGGATCAAACGCTATGGCGGCCAAGAGGTGCTTGCCGGCAATATCTTGGTCCGTCAGGTCGGGACCAAAATCCATCCCGGCGCCAATGTGGGGATGGGCCGGGATTACACCCTGTTTGCCCTGATCGACGGTGTCGTCGCATATGAGAGAAAAGGGCGGGACCGCAAGCAGGTCAGCGTCAATGCCGCGTGAAATTCATTGATGAAGCGCGCATTACCGTTCAGTCGGGTGACGGTGGCGCGGGATGCGTAAGCTTGCGACGGGAAAAGTACATTCCCAAGGGTGGACCGGATGGGGGCGACGGGGGTCGCGGCGGCGATGTCGTTTTCCGGACCACGACGAAAAAACGGACCCTGTTCCACCTGAAATTCAGGAGCCTGTATAAGGCCAAAAACGGCTCTGGCGGAGAAGGAAACAATCGGTCCGGCAGAGGCGGTGAGAGCCTGACCGTTGATCTGCCTCCCGGGACCGTGGTGGTCGACGCCGACACTGGAGTGGTGATCAAAGACCTCGTCAATCCCGACGAGGTCTTTGTTGTTGCAAATGGGGGCCGGGGGGGGCAGGGGAACGCGCGCTTCAAATCGTCGACCAACCGGACCCCCCGTTTCGCTCAGCCGGGTGAACCGGGCCAGACCCTGAACCTGCGGCTGGAGTTAAAATTGCTGGCCGATGTGGGCATTGTGGGGCTGCCCAACGCCGGCAAGTCAACTCTGATTTCCGCCATCTCCTCGGCCAGGCCCAAAATCGCCGACTACCCGTTTACGACCCTGACGCCAAGCCTGGGCGTCGTCCAAACCGCCGGCCGCGAACCGTTCATCGTGGCCGACATCCCCGGGTTGATCGCGGGCGCCCACACCGGGACCGGCCTCGGTATCCGGTTTTTGCGCCATGTGGAGCGGACACGCATTCTGCTGCATCTGGTGGACGCCGCCGCCATCGACCCGGATCGCCCGCTGCAACTCCTTGATACGGTCAACCGCGAGTTGCACTGCTACAGCCCGAACCTGGCCGAAAAGCCGCAGCTGGTGGTGTTGAACAAGATGGATGTGGCGTGGGCTGAGGACGCGGCCGCACTTTTCGAAGGGGCCTGCGGTAAGGAGGGGGTGCTGCGGATTTCGGCCGCCACGGGCAAGGGGCTGGATCGTTTGACAGCCGCCTTGTGCAACCTTTTGGATCAACTCGACCCAGTGGCACCCGACGAACAAGGGGGTCTCGATTCGGCAGACCTGCCAACGGCAGGCCCTGCAGGCGGTGACGGTTGATGAAACAAACCGGCTAGGCAGCAACCACCCTTCCCATCGAAAAAAACGCCAGGGCACGGGACGCTTCCATGCTAGCAGGACTTTTCGGCGGCACCTTCAATCCGATTCACAAGGGTCACCTGATGGTGGCCGAAGCGGTGCTGGGAGGACTCTTTTTAGACCGCCTTTACATCATCCCCTGCCGGGAGCCGCCCCACAAATTCCCAGCCTATCTGGCGCCGGCGGCCGAGCGTCTCCAGATGATCCGCTTGGCGCTTCCGGCCGATTCCCGCTACTGCGTTTCCGAAGTCGAAATCCTGCGCAGCGGTCCGTCCTATACCATCGACACGGTCAGCCATTTCATGCGCGCGGTCCTCCCTGGGGCGATTCTGTTTCTAGTCGTGGGTATGGACGCTTTTCTGGAGATTCACACCTGGAAAAGTTGGCGGCGGTTGCTGGAAACCGTCCAGCCGGTGGTGGTACCCCGATCGGTGGCTGACCGGATGCCTGCCGCTGACCCGGTCAGCCGCCTGGACGGGTATATCCGGTCCCGATTGTCGAGCGATTTTCGGTATGTTGAAAAACGGAGCTGCTGGCAGCAGGCCGCGGGGAACCGCATCCATCTGCTGCCGATGGCTGCAGTGGACATCTCTTCCAGCCAGGTGAGGCGGCGGGTCCGGGACGGCCAGACCATTGTCGGGCTTGTCCATCCGGCGGTAAACGCTTACATTGAAAAAAAGGAATTGTATCGATGACTGACAGCAGTGATCCCGAGTTGGACGTGTACGTCAAGTCGGCTCTGGGTAAAAAGGCCCAAAACCCGGTCCTTCTGGATGTTCGCCGCCTCACCAGCCTGGCGGACGCCTTTCTGATCTGCCACGGAACCTCCAACCGCCAGGTCAGCGCTATTGCCGAACACATCCAGCGCGATCTCAGAAAACAGGGAATCAAGGCCTTGAGTGTCGATGGGATCAAAGAGGGCCACTGGGTGCTTATGGATTACGGCCATGTGGTAATTCACGTGTTTTATGAGAGCACCCGCAGCTATTACGATCTGGAAGGGCTGTGGTCCGAGGCCCGGCGAATCCAGACCGAGAGCCTTAAAAAGGTGGTCGATTATCCCGATGATCCGATGGATGCGGACGAGTCGGTCTTCATCGAATAGTGCCGCCTTAACCGGAAGGGTTGCGAAGATGCAGAAAAAAACCTACATGTTGATCATTCTCGATGGATGGGGGATCGGGGCCGACGAACCCACCAATGCCGTCCAGGTCGCCCATACGCCCTGCCTGGATTACCTGCAGGCCACCTACCCGTCGACCCGGCTGCACTGCTCCGGCGCGGATGTGGGGCTGCCTGCCGGCATCATGGGCAACAGCGAAGTCGGCCACCTGAACATCGGTGCCGGACGGGTCGTCCACCAGGAACTGATGCGCATTGACCGGGCCATCGAGGACGGCTCTTTCTTCCAAAACGCCAAACTGGCCGCTGTTATGGATAGGGTGGCTGCCCGTAACCGGGCCCTGCATCTGATGGGTCTGGTTTCCGATGGGGGGGTTCACAGCCAGCTGAACCACCTTCTGGCGCTGCTGGAGATGGCCCGACAAAGGGGGTTGCCCAGGGTTTTCGTGCATGCCATTCTGGATGGCCGGGATACGCCGCCGGACAGCGGCGCGACCTATCTGGAACAACTCCAGGACCCTATCCAGGCTGCCGGTAATGCCGCGATTGCCTCTGTCTGCGGCCGCTACTTCGCCATGGACCGGGACAAACGGTGGGATCGGGTGGAAAAGGCGTTCCGGCTCTATACCGAGGGGATCGGTCAACCGGCATCCGATCCGGTGGCCGCAGTCAATCAGGCCTACCAGCGCGGAGAGACCGACGAATTCGTTCAGCCGGTGGTTCTGGTCGACCCGGACGGCACACCCAAGGGGACGGTCGCCGACGGTGATGGCGTCATCTTTTTCAATTTCCGGGCGGACCGGGCCCGGGAGATCACCCAGGCATTCACCGCCGACCGATTTGATGGGTTTTCGCGCCGCGTGCTTCCGAAACTTTGCAGCTATACCACCATGACCCGCTTCGACGAGGAATTTGACCTGCCCATCGCCTTCGACCCGGTGCACCTGGAGATGATTTTCGGGGAGGTGGTGAGCCGCAGCGGCCTCAGGCAGCTGCGCATCGCCGAGACCGAAAAATACGCCCATGTCACCTATTTCTTCAATGGCGGTGAGGAAACGCCTTTCGAAAACGAGGATCGCTGCCTGATCCCTTCTCCCCGGGAGGTCTCCACTTACGACCAGAAGCCCGAGATGAGTGCGCTGGAAGTGGCCGATGCCGTGGTCGCCCGGCTCGATTCCGGCAAATATGACCTGGTTGTGCTCAATTTCGCCAACATGGACATGGTGGGGCACACCGGTGTCATGACTGCCGCTGTCAAAGCCTGCGAAACGGTGGACCGTTGTCTCAAAAAGGTGCTCGACAAACTGCTGGAACAGGGCGGCGTGGCCCTGGTCACCGCCGATCACGGCAACTCCGAGAAGATGGCCGGCTCGGACGGCAAACCCCACACGGCCCATACCACCAATCCGGTTCGCCTGCTGCTGGTGGATGACGGTCGAAAAACGGCCCGTCTGGGCCAAGGGCGTTTGGCCGATATCGCGCCCACCCTGCTGGAACTGATGGGGTTGGAGCAGCCGGCGCAGATGACCGGTCGCAGTCTCCTGCGGGCCTGACGCCGCCGACGTCAGGCCTGCTGCGCTGCTGCGTCGGGCAAACCAGCCATGGCCGGCGGCGCCGCGTCGGCCTCAGGCGTCCGACCAGGTGATATCCACCTGGATGTCGTCGGCGACGGCCGAGAGGCCGGCGTCGAGTTCATCCGCGGCGAGGCCTGCGGGAAGGTGCACCTGGATATCCATGACGTAAAGGGTGGCGCCGCTTTCAGGCGAAGCGGTGACGGTGGATTTGAGGTCGATGATGTTGACCTTCCGGTCGGCCAGGAAGCGGCTGATCTTGTATACGATGCCCGCCTGGTCCATCCCTTCCACATGCAGGGTGCGGGTCCTACCCCCCGCCACGGCGGCTGCCGCGGCCTCCGCTGCGATGAGGCTGAAGAAGGCCGTAATGCCGCTTTCCTGCTCCAGACGGCGGCAGGCCTTGGAGAGCCGGTCGGCGACATCCGCCGCCCCGGCCGAAAAAAGCAGGATCAGGGTGAACTGGCCGGCCAGAAGGGTCATGGAGGTGTCCTCCAGGTTGCAGCCGTTTTCATATAGGATTTGCGTAACATCGGCGACGATGCCGGGCCGGTCATGCCCGAAGGCGGTCATGATAAATCGTTGTTGCATGCGGACTCCTATCTGTGGGTTGACAAGTAAAGGGGCTGCGTTAGGCTCAAAATTTTATCCTCGGAATACGAACTATATGCACCCCAAGGGCACTTCTTTCAGGGCGCCTGTGGTAAAATTTTTCGCATGCCTTGATCTCGACCAAAATTCCTTGTTTCTGGATGGACACTCGCTAACGGAGTTACATGAAAACGGACGACCGCGAACAATCCGGTAAAATTGGGTCTCGGACCGACTCGGATGCTCTGGCCAGCGCTTTTCGAATCCTGGCCCGGCGGGACCACACCCGCAGGGAGCTGGCGGCCAAGCTCCACAAAAAACGGTTCGACCCGGCCGCCATCGATGGCGCCTTGGCGCGCTGCAGCGAGCTGGGGTATCTTGATGACGAGCGAACCGCGATGAAAATTGCCGGACATCTGTTAGAAAAAGGGTACGGTATGTTGCGTGTGCGCCAGGTCTTGGGTCAAAAAGGGCTCGATGAGGCCTTGATCGCAACGGCTCTGACCGATTGTGCGGACGAGGAGGCCCAAGTCAAAAGCGCCCGGCTCCTGCTGGAAAAGCGAGCGCTGCGCCAGGGACGGCAAGCCCCTGCCTGGCAGCGGCGCCAGGCGGCCCACCGGTTTTTGGCCGGCCGGGGGTTTCCGTCGGCGGTGATCGGCCGGGTCCTCAGCCAATAAAGCGCTCAAAATGGTCCAGCACAGCCGGATCGATCACCTTCATCCGCCGGCCGGCCGCAACGGTGAACAGGGCGAAGGTGCCCCGGCTGCGGGCGCAACACACGCCCGACTCATCCTCGAGGTGGGCCTGCAGTGTCGCTTGCCGGTCATTGATGCGGCTCTCGAGGCGGCCCACCGTCTTGACGCGCCGGCCGGTCGCAACCGGTTTGAGAAAAGTCACCTCCATGGAACGGGTCAGGATGAGCCGGCGGACCAGATGCATGGCTGTCCAGCTCATCACTTCGTCCAGGATCGTGCAGATCACCCCGCCATGGGCCACGCCGGCCCAGCCGCAGAGGTGATCCGGGATGCTGAGCCAGGAAACCACCGCATCGTTTTTACGAAAGAACTGCATGTGCAAGCCCGAGGGGTTGTTGCTGCCGCAGCCGAAACAGCGCCGGTCCCAGGCAATGGGCTCCAGCCAGGTGTATCCGTCGGCAATGGGGTCGTCAGGTGGTTTCGTCGTGGCCATTTAAAAACCGGTCCGGATGGTCGATTCCGCTGGGGCCTCCGTGTAGCGGTCCTGGATCACGCGGATGAAGGCCATGCGGCCGAGGAATATCTCCACCAACTCGGGGTCGAAATGGAGCCCGGCGCCGCGGCTGACGGCTTCGATGCTGCGGGATTCGTCCCATGCCTCCTTGTAGCTGCGTTTGGAACTGAGCGCATCGTAGACATCGGCAATGGCAACGATTCTGCCGAGCAGGGGGATCTCCTTTCCCCGTTTGCCGGGCAGGGCCCCGCCGTCGTCGCTGCTTTCGTAGCCGGGCAACGCGTTGCCGGTAATCGGGTCGACATGGCCGGGATAGCCGGTTCCATCCCATTTTTCGTGATGGTTGAGGGCGATGACGGCCGCTGCCTCATCGTAATCCGACTGCAGGCCGGAGAAGAGCCGGGCGCCTTGAATCGTGTGCTGCTTCATGATTTCGTACTCCTCCACACTCAAGGGCAGG